>JAYXXU010000046.1:0-2103 GCA_036019135.1 Pseudomonadota bacterium
GCCACCACAAATCACCACACGCTCTACCGCTTGTGGATTGAGGTTGTCTATTTCGTCAATCACAGTCTGGAAGCGACCTTCCGCCAACTCCGATAACTCTGAGGTGGCCAACTTATGCCGCAACAAACTCTTGGGCGACATGATCACCAAAGGCTTACGAATCGGACGCACTGCCTGACGACGCAGCACATGGAAAATTTGTGCAGGGGTGGTTGGGGTACACACTTGCATATTGTCCTCAGCACAGAGCTGCAAAAAGCGCTCTAAACGTGCCGAAGAATGCTCAGGACCCTGACCTTCAAATCCATGTGGCAACAGCAAGGTCAAACCACAAACCCGCTCCCACTTGGTTTCGCCACTACTGATGAACTGATCAATCACCACTTGAGCGCCATTGGCAAAATCACCAAACTGCGCTTCCCAAATAATCAGACCATGTGGAATCGTGGTGGCATAGCCATATTCAAAGGCCAACACCGCCTCTTCTGACAACAGCGAGTCATACAAGGCCAGACGCGGCTGATTCGGCTTAATATGTAATAGTGGAATATAGCGACTGCCATCCACTTGGTTATGCAAGACAGCATGACGATGTGAGAACGTACCACGCCCAACGTCTTGACCTGTCAAACGCACCAGATACCCTTCATCCAGCAAAGTCGCATAGGCCAGCGTCTCGGCAGCTCCCCAATTTAAGGGTATTTCGCCTGTTTGCATTTTTAGGCGATCGTCGATCACCTTGCTCACCTGACGCTGCATCACAAAACCATCTGGTAGCTGGCGCATGGTTTCGCCCAGATACTTCAGTTGCTTTAGCTCAACACCTGTTGGCCAATCGTCTTCTAACTCATGTCCTAAATAGGGAGTCCAATCCACATGCAGACGTTTGTTTGGCTTGATGACCAGTGAGTTTGCGACATGCTCACCTGCCTCTAGTGCATTGCGATAGCTTTCCACCATCTCATCAGCTTCACCACGCGTCAGCACTTTTTCAGAGACCAACTTGTCTGCATACAGGGTGCGCGTGGTGGGCAACTTGCTAATGATCTGATACATCAGCGGCTGAGTTGCATTCGGCTCATCTGCCTCGTTGTGACCACGACGGCGATAGCAGAACAGATCAATCACGATGTCTTTTTTAAACTGCATCCGATAGTCAACAGCCAACTGGGTGATGAACAATACCGCTTCGGGATCATCACCATTGACATGAAAAATCGGCGCTTGAACCATTTTGGCAATGTCGGTGCAATACTCTGTTGAACGTGCATCTTCTTGCGCACTGGTCGTAAAGCCAACCTGATTATTGATCACGACATGCAGTGTGCCACCCACCGTATAGCCACGAGTCTGTGACATCTGGAAGGTTTCCATCACCACACCCTGACCTGCAAACGCCGCATCACCATGCACAATGATTGGCAGTACCTGTGAGCCACCAATATCTTCACGACGAACCTGACGCGCCCGTACAGAGCCTTCGACCACTGGGCTGACGATCTCAAGGTGTGATGGGTTAAATGCTAAGGCCAAATGCACCTCACCACCTGTAGTCATCACATTCGATGAATAGCCTTGGTGATACTTCACATCGCCAGAGCCTTTTTTGTTAAAGCTCTTTTTGCCTTCAAACTCACCAAACAGGTCAGCAGGGTTTTTACCGAGAATATTGACCAGCAGATTCAAGCGGCCACGGTGTGCCATGCCAATCACAACTTCTAATGTGCCAGCACTACCCGAGCGCTGAATCATCTCATTGACCATCGGAATAAAGCTTTCACCACCTTCGAGGCCAAAACGTTTTGCACCGACGAACTTGTTACCGAGGAATTTTTCTAATCCTTCTGCCGCGGTCAGCCGCTCCAATAAGGATTTTTTGACTTCTGGCTCAAATTTTGGCAACCCACGTGCGCCTTCAAGACGCTGCTGAATCCAACGTTTTTCTTTGGTATCCACGATGTGCATATATTCTGCACCAATCGAGCCACAATAAATCGCCTCCATCGCGGCAACCATGTCACCCAAGGTGGTTTCATTTTTGCCAATCGCCAGATTGCCCGTTTGGAATACAGTATCGAGATCAGACAGTGACAAGCCATGTGC
>JAYXXU010000047.1:0-8096 GCA_036019135.1 Pseudomonadota bacterium
TCGGTAAATGTTGCTTGATCGATACCGATCAGACGCTTGAGCTGTGAGTCCGTGTAGGACTGAATCTGAGCATATTTCATAGCTCAAATTATAGGCTGCTTTTATACTTTCGCAAGAGATCTAATAAAACTATTTTTCTCATACTAGACCTCTTGCAAAAGTCACTTTTTGATCGCCATTCAGTTTAAAAGGCCAGCAAGAGGTTTGTTGTAAAAAAGGTCTAAAGATTTTTTTGTAACTAATGCCAATCATGGATAAGAAGCCTCTTCAAAGGGTTTAGCTCACATTTGGCTTTACACAACTGATAGGTAGCCATTATGCCATACACATGCGCTAATAACCCTGTGAATGAACGGTGGCGAGAGTGCTGCAATCTCAAACCAGACGAGATATCTTGAGTCGGTCGTTTTTAACCAGTCAAAAGGCTTGAATGACAAGGCTTTGGCTGCTGCATAACATGGGAGAGTTTCGACCTTCGCAAAAGGTTTACTTATGCTGCCCATTCATCACCTCAATTGCTTATACATGATTGGCTTTTTCTTTATATATAGAGACATGCGTTATCAGAGCCTTGCCTGATCATGATTTGGATTTTGCCTGTAGGATGGCCAAATAATCACCATCCTTGCGCCGCTGAATCCCAGTGGTTTTGGCGATGATGGTTTCAAGTCCGACCCAAAAGTGCAGCCGCTCCAGAATCGGATTCAGGACGTTGGTGATCGCGCAATAGTGGCTGTTTTTTTCGCCCGAGTGATGACGGGCATGCTCACGCGGGGTTTGTAGAATCCGCCAGTCCTGTAGCTTGCTCACCAACCAAGGTTTTTCCTGACGGTTTTGGTGTGCCCATTTGTGGATTTGATTGGCATTCACTGCTATGACCACGAATAAAACTACCCAAATATTCAGCCAACCGCCCCACCACGCCAGTAGCAGGATCACTGCACCAATCGCCAGCAAATCGGCGGAACTTTGCCACCAGCTTTTGCGTAAAAAATCGCGGGGTTTATGATGGTGCATCAGGTTGTTATGCGCGACATGTTGCATGAATGGCATGTCAGGATGCGCATAGGCATCCTCCCACCAATGCACCAAACCAGACAAAAAATCAGCCAATACAACAATCCCAATCAAATATATTACCCACATGATGGTTACTCCTGCATCCGTTTGATGGTGTTGGCTCACTGCTGTTGTCGTCGATTGAGCCTGTTGCAAGAGACCATGCTGCGTTTGGTTTTATAAATCAATACTGTTGATTGTAGGCATTGAAATATAATACCTTGCGGTCTGTAAAATAATGCTTAGATGAGGATGATATGGCCAATACCGAACAATTGGTGAATGCCTTAAAGCGGGTGTTGCGCTCGCGTGACAAAACCTATGCCGATCTGGCACAGGCGATTGGGCTGAGTGAGGCCAGTGTGAAGCGGCTGTTTGCTGAGCAGAGTTTTAGCTTGCAGCGCTTGGATGATATTTGCCGCTGGTTGGAGCTGGATTTTTTTGAGTTGGCACGTTTGGCGCGGGGCGATGCGGATCAGCTTAAACATATGACAGTTGCCCAAGAGACGGTGCTGGCCAGTGATCGGCGTTTGTTGGGGGTGTTTTATATGCTGATGAATAATTGGCAGTTGGCCGATATTGTCGAGCGCTATGAGATTAGTGAGCCTGAATGTTTGCGGTTGATCATTTGTTTGGATCGCGCTGGACTGGTGGAGTTATTGCCGAATAATCGGGTGCGGTTACGGGTGGTGCGGCATTTGCGCCATCGGCCTGATGGTCCAATTCGCCAGATTTTGGGCGCGGAGTTGACCAATAGTTTTTTGTCCGTGCGTTTCGACCAACATGGTGGGGAGTTTCGGTTTGAGGAGGGGGAGTTATCGCCTGCATCAGCCGCGATTTTGCAGCGCAAAATTGATCGGTTGGCGGCAGAGTTTTATGAGTTGTCTGAGTTGGATGTGAATCTCCCGCGTCATCAGCGCACCTTGTATGGCATTGCGATGGGGTTACGGCCTTGGAGTGATGGTGAGGAGTTGGCAGGCTTTAAGCGGCGCTGACCTGCGCACCCCCTGACGCAGGATGGCAGGTCAGTAGATTAGCTCAGAGAGACTCAAGCACTAAAACCAAAACTGAATGCCTGTCATCCAGTCAGTAGTTTGTACAGCCTGCTGCTGTTGGCGGGCATAGTCGGCTGTTTTGCGGAGCTTGCGTTGGTACTGAACACCCAGATAGGGCGCAAAGGTTCTCCGCCACTCGTAGCGTAGCCGTAGCGCAATGGCCGCTTGTGATAATCCTGCACCCCGCAGACGCGTGGGATCATCTCGACCATAAGCGGTCAGCTTGAGTTCGGGCTGAATGGCCAGTCGTTGGGTGAGACGCAGATCATAATCAGCATCCAGATGTAGGGTACTACGGCCAGCGTCATCAAGTAGTAGCTTGGTATCGAATTCTATCCGATACGGCAACAGACCGTTGATACCAGCCAACAGCGCTGATCGGTTGGCTTGCGCATGGGCATAATCATGTTGCAGTCCCAGATCATAATTCCAAAACGTCCATAAAGGCTGCCGCCAGATGAATGCAATCTCAGCCTCCTCTAGTTGGCTGCGACCTGTCAGCGCCCAATCCAGCACTGCCTGATGTGTGTCCGTCCCATACCAAGCAGCGCCTGCTGTTGAGAGGTTGTGTTGATGATGCTGCCACTCAGCAGTGTTGACTTGAACACCCCATAGACTGTGATTGTGCAACATGCCGCCATGTATGGATTGTCGACCATGGGAATAGTCGGGGCTACGCGCATCGGCAGGGGCTTGCCCCCCTTGCATGGTCGCGTGACCCATGCTGCCATGATCCATTTGGCTGTGATCCATCTGGCTGTGATCCATCTGCGCAGTGACCAGTGTACTGATTGAAAGAAAGATTCCAATGTAGAGGAGTCGTGCGGTGGTGCGTTGAATAGACATATGACGATTCCTTAATCCACGACCACTTCACGGAACATGCCAGCTTCCATGTGATACATCAGATGACAATGCCATGCCCAGCGACCCTGTTCACCTGTCACATCGAAGGCGACTTTTTGGGCGGGATGGACGAGTAGGGTGTGTTTGCGTACCTGAAAATCACCTTGCGGATTGCGCAAATCACTCCACATGCCATGCAAGTGCATCGGATGCGTCATCATGGTGTCATTGACCAAATGAATCCGTACTCGTTCATTGATGCCGATATGCACAGGTCTTGCATCGGCATAGGGCACACCATCAAAGCCCCAAACATAGCGCTCCATATTACCTGTCAGGTGCATCTCAATATCGCGAGTCGGTGGACGTTGCTCATGGATGGCCTCGCCGATGCTGTGTAAATCCGCATAGGTCAGCACACGGCGGCCATTGTTGCGTAAATTCACCCCAGCATCATCCAGATTGGTGCGCGGGGTATCCACTCGCATATCGGTGCTCCAGCCATATTCGGTATGTGCATGATGCGCTGTTGCCCCCGATTGTGGATCACCCATCATATCGGTCATGCTGAGCCATTCGATGGGGTCAATCTGCGGTACAGGTGCGCTTAAACCCTCTTGGATCGCCAACGTGCCGCGTAGATAACCCGAGCGTCCAATGTCCTGTGCAAACAAGGTATAGGCATCGGCCTGTGGTCGAATCAGCACATCGTAGGTTTCGGCCACCCCAATCCGAATCTCATCGACCGTGACAGGCTCGACCAATCCGCCATCTGTTCCCACCACTGTCATTGCCAGCTCTGGAATCCGAAAATCAAAAATACTCTGCGCACTGGCATTGATCAGCCGCAGCCGTATGGTTTCGCCATGATTAAACAGCCCTGTCCAGTTGCCTGTCGGAGGAACACCATTGATCAGATAGGTAAAGGTGGTCACGCCTGACAGATCGGTAAAATCTGTGGGCATCATCCGCATTTGGTTCCACATCTGCCGCTGAGCCAAAGCCGCCTTGCTGCCATGTTGGCGGAGATCGGTGATGAGTTTGTGCAAAGAGGGCAGATGATAGTTGTCAAAATCACTGTGTGTTTTGAGTCGCCGCAACAGGCTATGCGGATTGTCATCCGTCCAATCGGATAACACCACGACATGCTCACGGTCAGCCTGAATCGGATCTATGCCCTCGGGTTGAATGATCATCGCGCCGAGCATGCCCAGTTGTTCTTGCCAGCCTGAATGCGAGTGATACCAATACGTCCCATTTTGGATCAATGGAAATTGATAGGTAAACGTTTGCTTGGGTTTGATCCCTGCAAAGCTAAGATGCGGTACGCCATCCATTTGATAGGGCAGCAATAAACCGTGCCAATGGATAGAGGTATCCTCATCCAAGGTGTTGTGGACGCGAACAGTCAGTTGTTGCCCTTGTTTGAGATACAGGGTGGGCGCGGGCATTGTGCCATTGATGGTGATCGCATGGCGTGGTTTGCCCGTGATATTGATCGGTGTGCGACCCACCACCAAATCCAGCGAGTGGCCGATCAGTGGCTGTTGGCGTGAACGCGCAAAAGGACTGTTGCGCTGAATCGGATGAGCTGATAGACCTGTACTGGCAGCGATAGCACCGAGTGTCAGACCTTGGATAAATTGTCGACGATTGTAGGATAAAGGCATCATTAGCCTCCCAAAAATAAACCCGTTTAAAACCTAAAATGACAGTGTAAAGCGCAGTCAAATCATGCGGGATGGTTTGGGAGGTTGATCAGGAAGGGCGCGATGAAGCAGTGTAAGCTGATCTGCATACACAAAGTCAGCATGCTGTCGTGGCATCGGTATCGGTTGCAGCGGATTGAGGCCACTCAGCAGCATGAGCGGGACGCAGCACAGTGCATGGGAACAGTCTTGTTGATGCGCGCAACCCATCGCATGTGTCGTCTCAGACGATGCATGGGCAATATGATCGGCATGATCACAGGGGCTATGGGTCAGGTGGTGCGGTGTGGTGATGGGTAATGGTTGTGCATTGGCGGTTGACAGATTGCAAGTCACCACCAATAGCGCCAAGATACCCCAGCATAACGTCGCACATGACGCACTGAACAAAAAACGCATGTAGCCAATATAGCACAGCCGTTGTGGTTGGCATGTTGGTGGAATGCGATTCGTATACTGTCATCATACAGTTTGGATTAGATAAGGATCGAGGGATGGTTGGGCTACAAAGCATTGGATTTGGTTTTATTTTCAAAGTCATCAAATGGTTAGGCTTGGTGGCGATTTTGGGCTATATCGTGATTTTGACATGGTTGGCGGCACAGGCGGATCTCTTACAGCGCGATGTGATTCGGCCTGCCGATGCGATTGTGGTGTTCGGCGCACGCGCATATATCAATGGCAATATCAATCGTTGTCTGGCCGCACGGGTCGAACGAGCGGCTGAGCTATATCATGCAGGTCAAGCGCCATACCTGTTGATGTCAGGTGGCATTGATCCAGAAGATGGGGTCAGCGAAGCGGATACCATGCAGATGCTGGCCATGCGTTACGGTGTGCCTGCGGATCGGATCTGGCGTGAGCGTGAATCGACCAGCACCTATGCCAATCTCAAGCTAAGCCAACCGATCTTGCAGCAAATGAAAGCCGAGCGAGTATTGCTGGTGAGCGATCGTTTTCATGTGGCGCGTATTCATCAGTTGGCACAGGCGCAAGGTTACACGCAATTCCAAGTGGTCAGTGCCGATCAAAGCCCCTGCCAGACTGAGACCATCCTGCGGCTACGGGCAACCTCACGCGAGCCGTTAGCAATTGTCAAAAACGCCCTCAAAGGCTACTTTTGAGTGCTGGATTCGGTCAAATACATCTACCTAGCACCAGTTTTAGCCCCAAAACATATATTACGCTGGCACATGAACTTTATATTTTGATGATTTTAAAGCTATTGATCAGTTGTCAGCCTTGGCATGGTGTGGAACTTGCTGTACTCCAACACACCCAATGCGAACGTGGGTCTGTGCAAGCTGCCACCCCCCGACCAGTTGCACAGGTCTACCTCGCGCCAGAATGATTGTGCCTTTAACTATCTTTGAGGTCAGTATGAATCAAACAAAACCCATGCTATTTTCCCTATTGGCAAGTGCACTACTACTGACAGTGGGTTGCCAAAATGTCCCTGAACGTGTCGATCAGACAGTCAAAACCATGGTGACGTCCATCAAAGCTGAACAACGTCCGATTGTGATTCAGGGCGCAATGCCCGTGGAGTCTGAACGCATGGCCGCCCGTCTACAACATGTTAGAACCGAGACCTATGGTGGTTGGAAGTTTTGGATTGGGACGCTAGATGGCTATCCCGTGGTTATTTCCAAAACATTAATGGGCATGACCAACGCCGCTGCTGCGACCGCTATTGCCATCGAAAAGTACCAGCCGATTGCGATTATCAATCAAGGCACCTCAGGCGGGCATGATCCGAAGCTCAAGGTCTACGACATCGTGTTGGGACAGCATTCAGCCAATATTGGCGCATTCAAAACTGAAGTCCAGCCGCTGGGCAAAGGCAGTAATCCGTTGACATGGACACCGATGGATGTCATCGCCAATGAAAGCAGTCTGGATCACAATCCCGCCGCCATGACCATGCGCAAGTTTCCAGCCGACCCAACACTATTGAGTATTGCCAAAACTGTTCAATATCAAAAAGGCAAACTCGTGGAGGGGACGATTGGTTCGAGTGATGTCTGGAATAGTGAATTGGATCGCATTCAGCAGTTGCACACAAAATACGGCACATCGACCGAAGAGATGGAAGCCGCGTCAGTGGCACAAGTGGCCGCACTGTATCAAGTGCCTTATCTGAGTGTTCGGATTTTGTCGAATAATATCACCAACGATGGTCAATATGATGAGTCCACCGCGGATGCGTGTCAGGACTATGTGTTGGATGTGGCCAAGGCGTATATCGCAACGCTGACATCCTAAAAACCGCTTACTTATTGTTCCCATACTAGTCACATGCCTATTGCGTGTGGCTTGCATAGGTTTTTCGCTTGAAATTTAAGGTGACACCCCCATTGCTGATTCATCCAAAAAGGGCAGTTTGCCCTTGTGTTCTAACCCCCAGCAACATGGAGTTGACGATGAGCGATCAAACCACCTCGACCAGCAAAAGCTATAGTTTTCAAGCTGAAGTCGCCCAACTACTACATTTGGTCACCCACTCACTGTATTCCAATCCTGAGATTTTTTTGCGCGAACTGGTGTCTAACGCGTCGGATGCCTGTGACAAGCTGCGCTTTGAAGCCATCAACGACGGCAGCCTGTACGAAGACCAGCCCGATCTGCGTGTACGCGTCAGCTTTGACAGCGATGCCAATACTATCACCATCACGGATAACGGCATTGGTTTAAGTGAAGCTGAAGCGATTGAAAACTTGGGTACGATTGCCAAATCAGGTACCAAAGACTTTGTCTCCAAGCTATCAGGCGACCAAAAATCTGACTCGCAACTGATCGGTCAGTTTGGTGTGGGCTTCTACTCAGGTTTTATTGTCGCCGACAAAATTACCGTTGAATCACGCCGTGCAGGTGCATCGACCGAACACGGTGTGCGCTGGATCAGTGGTGGCACAGGTGATTTCGAAATTGAGCAAATCAGCCGTGCTGAACGTGGTACATCGGTGATTTTGCATTTGCGTGACGATGCCAAAGAGTATCTGAATGCATGGAAACTCAAGTCGATCATCAACAAGTACTCCGACCATATCAGCCTGCCGATTCAGATGGAAAAAGAAGAATGGCGAGCAGATAAAGACGAAGATGGCAAAGATGTCGGCGGCGAAATGGTCAAAACTGGCGAATGGGAAACCGTCAACTCCGCCAGTGCACTCTGGACACGTGCCAAAAAAGACATTACGCCAGAGCAATATATCGACTTCTACAAAAACATCAGCTACGACCAAGATGCACCGATCACATGGTCACATAATCGGGTCGAAGGCAGCACCGAATACACCCAACTGCTGTATGTGCCGAGCAAAGCGCCTGCTGACTTGTTTTACCGCGAGCACAAGGGCGGCATTAAGCTGTATGTGAAGCGCGTGTTTATCATGGATGAGGCAGATAATCTGCTGCCAAATTATTT
>JAYXXU010000048.1:0-12599 GCA_036019135.1 Pseudomonadota bacterium
TTCACTCAGATTGATCAATCATATGGCCTTTCGGTTCATCCGCTACAGATCAGTGAAAACTAGGCCAGCGATCACTGGCCATTCCTAGAAAACCGCTTAAATCCCGTATTTCGCCCGATAGTCCTGCATTTTTGCCAGATCATCGGCTCGGTTGTTTTGCGCCAGATATTCCATCAAATCCGCCATCGTGATCAACGCATGTACTGGAATGCCAAACTCTTTTTCGACCTCCTGAATCGCTGATAACTTCCCCTGCCCACGCTCCTGTCGATCCAGCGCGATCAACACGCCCGCCACCGTCGCACCTGCGGCATTCAAAATCGTCATCACTTCACGAATTGCAGTGCCCGCAGTAATCACATCATCCAAAATCCAGACATGCTGACCTGCTACTGAAGCACCCACCAATAGACCACCTTCGCCATGATCCTTGGCTTCTTTGCGGTTAAATGCCCAAGGTACATTCACGCCATGCTCATGCCACAGCGCACTGGCTGTCACCGCTGCCAGAGGAATACCTTTATAGGCAGGGCCAAAAATCACCCCCACGCCGCCACAGGTCATCAATTGTTGCGCATAACCACTGGCGAGCAGGGATAACGCCTCGCCGTCATTAAATAAACCTGCATTAAAAAAATAAGGGCTGACACGACCTGACTTGAGAGTAAACTCACCAAACTTCAGTACCCCCCGTGCCAAAGCCAACTCAATCAAGGCCAACGGAGTAAAGGGTTGTGGGGTAGACATGGCGGAAGCTCCACAGCAGGCAGTCAAAAAGATGGCGGCCATGATAGCAAAATCTGTCAGGCGGCGTTGATCGCACCTCAAAATGAAAGTAACGTTTGACCATATGACTTAAAACACGGTGGCATTTTTCACCCCAGCCTCCTGCCCAAACCCCGTAAAATCCCCTATACCATCGCAACAGAGAGCATCCCCATGACTCCAAAGGCTGACAACCATATTCGTGTTGTATCACTCAACCTGAACGGCCTGCGCTCCGCCCAACAAAAAGGCGTACTGGACTGGATCGTACAATCTGAAGCCGACGTTGTTTGTCTGCAAGAAACCCGTATCACCCACGCACAGTGGAGCGATACCTTCAAGCTGCCACTGTGGCATCACCATCTATTTGCTGCCGAAAAAGCAGGGTACGCGGGCACGGCGATCTATAGCCGCTTGCCGTTTGTATCGACTCAAGACGGCCTAGGCTTTGAGATCTGCGATACACAAGGGCGGTTTACCGCTGCCGAGTTTCAGCGCCCCGATGGTTCACTGTTTACCGTCGCATCGGCGTATTTTCCGTCTGGCTCTAGCGGTGATGAAGCACAAGCACGCAAAGACGAGTTTTTGCGCCAGATTCTACCGATCCTGAGCGACTGGCAACAGCAGGGCAAATCACTGATTTTGTGTGGCGACGTGAATATCGTGCATAAAGAGATTGACATCAAAAACTGGAAAAGCAACCAAAAAAACTCAGGCTGTCTACCACATGAACGCGCTTGGTTGGATACACTGTTTGATCAGGTCGGTTATGTCGATGCATTTCGAGTCAAAAATCAACAGCCACATGAATACTCTTGGTGGTCGAACCGTGGTCAGGCTTATGCCAAAAATGTTGGTTGGCGCATTGACTATCAGATTGCTTCAGCCGACTGGCACGATAAAATTCAAAAAGTTACAATTTTTAGAGAGGCAAAATTTAGTGACCATGCCCCCGTCATTGTTGATTACGCCATCTAATCGCTGTAGCCATGTAAGCCATGACGTACAACGATTGCGACTTTTTGCGGCTATACGATAACCCTGAAAAACGGCATGATGGCTTCACGGCACAAGGAAGTCGGTCAGGATGACCCGAAGGAAGGACTGCCGTAGGAAGCAAAGGTACATCACTTGTGAAAGTGGCGCGCTGTATGGATACATTGACAGGATGTTGAACCGAGACCCGCTCTATCAGGATGATAGTTGAGCGGGTTTTCTCATTGTGGCATGTTGTTTTGCTTGGCTTTGATCCATATAGCGATAGATACGGCTGACCAACAACTCTGCATCTTGCCATTCATCAAACCGAATCACCAACGTGCGTCGTAAGGGCATGGTCATTTCTAATCTAATCCACCGTTCCTCCTCGATGATTTCATCAATCTCCGACCATGGACAACAGAGGTTTTCACGCGGACGAGCAGGATTATGATAGGTCAATGCAGTCACATCTAGCGTGATCTGAACATCTTTGGAGCGGGTGACATACGACGCCCAGCCCAAAATTCCTAACAGGGTCACCAGAATAAGGCTGGACTGTAGGTCAGCCGCAATAAACTCTGACAGCAATAAAAATAAAATAATGCACTGACCCAATAACAAGGGCAGCAGAGAAATAGGCTTACGTGAAAACGTCACCGCAGACATGATTAACCCAACTTGACTGAATCTACGCCCAGAGTCCCTAATGCCAAAACGGCCTGTGTCCGATTTTGCACGCCTAACTTTCTAAAGATCGCGGTCATGTGTGCTTTGATGGTGGCCTCTGAGACCGATAAATCATAGGCGATTTGTTTATTGAGCTGACCCTCTGCCAGCATTAATAGCACACGATATTGTTGTGGGGTCAGTTCGCGCAGGCGTTCAGCCATGTTTAGCTCATCGCTACGCATCACAGCATGTGACAGCGGCCAAGGAGGCAACCACTCCTCGCCTGCCAGAACGGTCTGGATGATGTGAATCATTTGCTCAGGTGCAGCGGACTTGGTGATATAGGCAGCCGCGCCATGTGCCATCGCCCGTTGGATTACGGTTGGCTCTTCATGGGCAGAAACCACAATCACGGGCAGTTCAGGATATTGTGCACGCACATGCACCAAACCAGAAAAGCCCGATGCATCAGGCAAATGCAAATCGAGCAGCACCAAATCGGGTAATATCTCATGCAGGGCTTGCTGCAATGCAGCGACTGAAGCGACACCCAAAACGGTGGCTTCAGGTAAACCCTGACTGACCGCGCGAATCAGGGCATCGCGAAACAGTGGATGGTCATCCGTGACAAGTATGTTCATGCGCCTGAGGATAGACCTCGGCAATCAGATTGTCTACTACTGATGGATCCGCCAGTGTCGAGGTATCACCCAGTGTATCCAGTTCGTTGGCCGCAATCTTGCGTAGAATACGACGCATGATTTTACCAGAGCGGGTTTTGGGCAAACCTGGTGCCCAATGAATCGCATCAGGGGTGGCAATGGGGCCAATCTCTTGCCGCACAAAATCCCGCAGCTCCTTGCGAAGTCCTTCGCTGGGCTCAACCCCTGCTTGCAGTGTCACAAACACACAAATCCCCTGACCTTTTAAGTCATGTGGCATACCAACCACCGCCGACTCAGCCACTGCTTTGTGCGCAACTAAGGCACTTTCGATTTCAGCCGTGCCAAGACGATGGCCTGACACATTCAAGACATCATCGACCCGACCCGTGATCCAATAGTCGCCATCGGCATCCCGTTTTGCGCCATCACCCGTAAAGTAAGTGCCTTTATAGGTCGAAAAATAGGTTTCAATAAAGCGCTGATGATCACCATACACACTACGCATCTGACCTGGCCATGAGTCGAGCAACACCAGATTACCTTCGCACTCACCCGTCAGGACATTTCCTTCAGCATCAACGATTGCAGGCTGCACCCCATACATCGGTCGCATCGCTGAACCAGGTTTCATGTCGCCACAATTCGGTAAAGGTGCAATCAGCACCCCACCTGTTTCGGTCTGCCACCATGTATCGACAATCGGGCAGCGTGACTCGCCAACCACGCGATAATACCAATCCCATGCTTCAGGATTGATCGGCTCACCCACCGAACCGAGCAAGCGTAAGCTACTGCGATTGCTCTGACGCACATACTCGTCGCCCTCACGCATCATGGCGCGAATCGCAGTTGGTGCTGTATACAAAATGGTGACATCATGCTTATCGACGATCTGACCAATCCGCGCCCATGTTGGATACTGCGGCACCCCTTCGAACATCACGCTGGTTGCACCATTCGATAGAGGGCCATACAGCAGGTAGCTATGCCCTGTCACCCAACCCAGATCGGCAGTACACCAGTACACATCGTTCGGCTTAAGATCAAACACGTCACGGAAAGTGGTCGTGGCATACACCAAATACCCACCTGTCGTATGCAATACGCCTTTGGGTTTGCCCGTACTGCCCGATGTATACAAGATAAATAGCGGATCTTCGGCATTCATGGCTTCGGCAGGGCAATCATCGGAAGCATCTGCGATGATTTCGTGATACCAATGATCACGGCTCTGGTCCCAGTCAATCTGTCCACCTGTTCGATGCACCACGACCACATCTTTGACACACTGTGTGCCACCGATTTGCAAAGCAGCGTCCACGTTCGCTTTAAGTGGAATTGATTTACCGCCACGCACACCTTCATCTGCGGTAATGATCAAGTTAGAGCCACAATCGGCGATCCGCCCTGCCAACGCATCAGGTGAAAATCCACCAAATACCACCGAATGAATCGCACCAATCCGTGTACAAGCCAGCATCGCCACCGCTGTTTCGGGGATCATTGGCATATAGATAGTAATACGGTCGCCTTTTTTTGCCCCTAATGCCTTAAGTGCGTTACTCAAGCGGCAGACTTCGTCATGTAGCTCACGATAAGAAATAATCTTGTGTTCGGCAGGATGATCTCCCTCCCAAATAATCGCGGGCTTGTCAGGATGTGTCGCCAAATGCCGATCCAGACAGTTGGCCGAGACATTCAACTGACCTTCTTCAAACCATTTAATCCTAAAATCATCAATCTGATACGACACATCACGCACGGTATCAAATGGCTTGATCCAATCTACGCAGGAGGCTTGCTCACGCCAATACCCTGCACTGTCTGTCATCGAATGTTGGTAACGCTGCTGATACGTTGCGGCGCTGCTGTTGGCTTGTGCAGCAAACTCGGTGGAGGGTACAAGTCGATGTTGTGTCATAGCAACGTCCTATGTTGTGGTCTTAACCTTGTTCGGAGTATGTCGTGCCAATTGGCGTGGCTCAATTATGCTTTGGTCTAAGGCAGATGCAATAGCGGGATTGTTCAAAATCACACAGCACGCCGTCCAAACTGCCCACGCCTACGACCAAAGGCCAATGGGCAAAATCGCCGCAATACCGTTACATCAAAGACATGAAATCTTGCACAGGACTGCCTCATGTCAACCTTCATACCCCGTCGCGCACCGCTTAGTGTTGCCCTCTTTAGCCTTGGCCTGTTACTGCATCCCAACACCTATGCCACTGAAACAACCTCGGCACAACTCGAACAACTCAAGGCACGCATCACAGCCCTCGAACATGCGCTTGCCAATCCCTTGCCAACCACTGCAACCGCACCCAATACGCCCTTACAACAGGCGATACCACAGACAACCACCACCGCAAATCGTGCCTCTGTCAGCACACCGCCAGTCACAACGCCACATGCTGCGCTTGGCAAAACCGAATTTCGCTATAGCGGCTATATCAAATTGGATGCGATTGCCAGTCGCTTCGATTCAGGCCAACTCAACAGCGGCAATGTCGGGCGAGATTTTTATATTCCAGCCCGAACCCCTGTTGGTCATGCCCACGCCAGTCAAAGCCTTGATCTACACGCCAAACAAAGCCGCCTGATTCTGGCAACCAGCACACCGCAGGACAATGGCAAAACCATCGACAGTCATATTGAGATGGATTTTATGGTGAATCTGGAAAACAAAGGCAACAAACGCACCACCAATGGTTATGAGCCTGAGCTGCGTCAAGCTTTTGTCAAATATGGCGATTGGATGGCTGGGCAAGCATGGTCAAATTTTATGGATGTCAGTGCATTACCTGATACTTTAGATTTTATCGGGGCTGCAGAAGGCACCGTATTCGTTCGACAAGCACAGTTACGCTACCAACACGGCAATTGGTGGTTTTCCATCGAAAACCCCGAAACAACGCTCTCGATACTGCCCAGCGATCCTAACAACGCTTTGGGTAATCTTGTGACGGGGGCAAGTCGTTTGCCAGACATCACCGCACGCTATACGCACCCATTGGAACAACAGCACTATTGGTCAGCCGCTGTGCTGGTGCGTGAGCTGAGACAGCAGGTTGGCGCTCACAACGAGACGTCTGCTGCATTTGGGGTGAGCGCCTCTGGTCGCTATCACTTGACCCAACAGACACAGGTACGCGGTGCAATGACCTATGGTGATGGGATTGGTCGCTATGTGGGGCTGAATCTGGCCAATGATGCGCTCGTTGATCCAGCCAATGGCCAACTTCGTAACATTGCAGTCTGGGCGGGTTTTTTAGCGTTACAACACCAATGGCAGCCCAAACTGCGCTCTAGTGCAGGAGCATCATGGTTTGAAGCCGATATCCCTCACCATAGCCCACTTGGTTTAACCGACAGTGCCCACTCTGCCCATCTCAATCTGATCTATCAACTTCAACCCAAGCTCGATGTCGGCGCAGAATTGCTCTACGGTCAGCGCAAGCGCGATGATGGTGCATCGGGCAAACTCAACCGCTTACAACTGTCTGCCAAGTATCTTTTTTAGATTGATATAACCCAAATAAGCCAAAAAACATCTCCAGTAGAAACAAGCCTCTAAAAAAGCACGGAGCGGACTGGCACTCTCCGTGCATCTACAAGGCCAACTGGCTTGTGATACAAAGCCTATAACCGAATGCTGGAATATAACCAATGAAACTACACCACCAAATTTTTCTAGCAATGCTGCTAGGCGCGGTTTTTGGCTGGATGACCTCTACAGACGGCATTTTGCTTGGCCTGAATGTCATGCCATTTTATAGCTTTCTGGGTGATCTATTCCTGAACGCGCTCAAAATGATCGTGATTCCGCTGATCATGACTGCCATCATTTGCGGCATGATTGGCGTAGGACAAGATGCAGGCCTTGGCAAACTTGGGCTTAAAACAGTCAGCTTTTATCTCGGCACCAGTTTGATTGCAGTCTTAGTCGGTTTGATCGTAGTGAACATCCTGACACCAGGTGTCATTGATGGGCAGCCTGCCCGCGACATGCTGGGTTTAGCCGCCAACACCGATGAAGCCTTGGCCAAAGTCGAAGGCCGCAGTAGCGGTGATTTCGCTCAGATTTTTTTACAATTATTTCCACCCAATTTGGTCAGTGCGGCAGTCAATAATCAACTGCTGGGATTAATTGTGTTTTCGCTATTATTTGGCTATTACCTGCGTACGTTGGCAGGCAAGGCAGGCGATACACTGCGCGATGTCATGCAGGGGTCGTATGATGTGATTATGAGCATTACCATGCTGATTATTCGCTTTGCACCGATTGGTGTATTTGGGTTGATTGCTGCTGTCGTAGCACGGACAGGCTTTGATGCGCTCCAGCCATTGGCATGGTTTTTCTTGGCAGTCGTGCTGGCATTGTTCATTCATGCCTTTGTCATTCTGCCATTGATGATTCAGTTTTTGGCCAAACGCTCACCGACGCGTATGATTCAAGCCATGACCCCCGCCTTGTTGACAGCATTCTCGTCAGCCAGCTCCGCGGCCACGCTCCCACTGAACATGGAGTGTCTGCAAAACCGCGCAGGTGTTTCCAAGCGAGTCAGTAGTTTTGTATTGCCCTTGGGCGCAACGGTGAATATGAATGGAACTGCACTATATGAATGTGTGGCCGTGGTATTTATTGCACAGGCCTACGGCATGGAACTGTCATTTGCAACACAGTTTTTGATTGTACTCACTGCAATGATGACTTCAATTGGAGTAGCTGCAGTCCCTGCGGCATCACTGGTAGCGATCACTCTGATTTTGAGTATGGTTGGTCTACCTGCCGAAGCGATTGGTCTCATCTTGGTCACTGACCGAATTTTGGATATGTGTCGCACCTCTGTCAACATCTGGGGCGATGCTGTCGGTGCTGCCATCATTGCACGCAGTGAAGGCGAAGAAGATGTACTGAGCCTGCCTGTTGATGATATGGAGGCCAAACAACTGGCTAAACTGGCCAGTTAAGCACCTGCCCCCGTACAGTCACCCAACATCAAAAAGCCGACCCCTTTGGAGGTCGGCTTTTTTACTGATATTGACTCAGTAGGACAAATTTAGAACGGTGATGCAGGCTTATCATCGTCCATGGATGGTACTGGCAAAGACTTGACAGGCTCAGCCGCATCATTCTCTTGCTCAGCTTTATCCAACCATTTTTTCAGCAGACGATCCGCAGCTTCACGACCACCTAGACCGAAGGCCAACGCAAATGCAACCGCAACCGCACCCAAGGTCAGACCAAACGCCAAGTTGACAATCGAATCGGCAATGCCCATGGCGCGTAGCCCCATTGCAATCACCAGACCCATGATCAACACACGCACTAGCGTGCCCAACCAAGCGGAATTTTTGCTGCGTTCAACCGCATCGCCCAACAGATTGGCCAGCCAGAAGCCAACGGTCAAAATCACTGCACCCAGTAGCACATCTGCACCGAAGGCAATAAACATCGCCACCAGATCACTGATCCGATCAAAGCTTAGACGGTTCGATGCTTCTACAACAGCAAACAGCATGGCAAAGAACACCAAAAGTGCACCGACTACTTCAGAGACACGTTTTTGTCCCAGCACGTTTGGCATATTGACTTTGGCGGGCAGTTGATTAATGCCTGTTCCATCTAACAGATTGACGATGATGGAAGACACAAAACGCGCCACCATCCAAGTCAAGCCGAGAATCAAAGCGGCAGCAATAATATTGGGTAGCGCCTCAGTAATTTGATACAACATCTGCGTAGCAGGCTGCGAAATCGCCTCAATCCGTAAGGCATCCAATGCTGCAATCAGAGTTGGAATCAAAATCAACAGAAACACAACTGTGCCAGCAACTTGTGGCAAGTTGGTCTGGTTGCTCAAGCCACCACGTTGCGCCCACGACTGAACATTAGTACTAGCCACCACATTAGTCACCAAGCCCCGTGCGATCTTGGCAACCATATAGCCCACTACACCAATCACGACAGCGGCAAACAGATTAGGCAAGAATCCCAACAGTTGTGACATCATGTCCTGTACAGGCAGCAGTAAGCCGTTAAGTCCCAAGGCAGACAGCACAATTGGCAAGAACAGCAGAAGGATCAGCCAATACGCAATCTGACCAAGATTTTGGCTGACAGGCGTCACGCCAATATCAGAGCTAAGCCGCTCGTCCAAAGTGGTCATGGCTAGTACACGTGTTAGCCCCGTGCGCACAGCAATCGCCAGTACCCAGCCTAGACCACCCAAAATAATTGCTGCCAAAACACGTGGCAAGAAGGTCAGCACCTCATTGACCATGTTGGCAAATGGTGCGGAAACGACTTGAAGATTCAACAAATTCAAACTGGCCACGAACGCAATGATCAGAAAAAACCAGAACACCACGCGTGCGCCAATTTTTTCAAAGTCGTGTGCTTGACCCGTTGAAGAATTCAACCGCGCATTCACCCCCAATTTCGCCATCAGCTTTCGCGTTCCTGCACCCGCAAGAAGTGCGATGATCCAGCCCACTAACAATAAAGCCAGCGCACCGAGGATCATTTGTAATTGTCCCCCGAGCGAATGTTGCATGTCATTAAACACGTTATAGGATTCCATCATAGGTTCCTCAATCTGGTGACAGACCACAACCGATGTTCTGCGCATCGGGATGTGACTGAATATTTTCATCTACTGCACCGTGCTAACTACCCTTTCGAGTAAGTCGCTTAAAGCACAGCAAACGCGCCAGATTCCGCTCCAATTTCACGAAATCTTTTTTAACCTTATCAAACTCAAATGACGACATCGCAGTAAAGACGTACACAAAACGATCACTTTATAATCAAAAATAAATTTTATAGATAAAAAACAAATGTTTAAAATCAAGCCCTCAAGAACAAATATTATACATTTCGAATTTTTCTTGCATTTAAATCAATTGATTAGCCAACTTTTATCTGAAAATCCATAGCCTTGGTCAAAAAAATGACCAGATCAGCGATCTGGCCATTCGAGGTATAGATGCGACGTTGACATCACATCAACTACACTGCGCATTGCATCATATTGCACTGCACCTATTCAGCGATTGCCCACTCTGGCTCTTGAATATGGCGTGGGCCAGCGGCTTTCGCAAAACTATGCTCTAACAAGTGATGTAGCTTATCAACAGCACTTTCGAGCGCCTGATCAATCGTGTCACCTTTGGCCGTGACAGCCAAAGGCTTCATCCCTGCTGGACGTGCCTCAATCATGCATTTTTTATCATGCTCGCCGTGCTTTGCGGCGTTCGCGTCACTAAAATGGACTTCAAAATGAGTTATTCGGTTACTTTGGCGGTCAAACTCCTGTTCTAGGCGAGTGCGGACATGTGAATTTAGGCGGGCGCTACCTTCGATATGATTATCTGTACGAACCAAAATTTTCATGCTTACCATCCTTTCATGAACCGTTGCGGTCTTATGACTGTACCGAGAATTTGTTGTTACTTTCTGTAAAGTTTGAAGCATCTTTTGTAATTGTTAATTTTTTTATGCGATATTTGCAAATTTTTTATTTTTCAAGGCAGAACTGTAGCATTTTGTGTGGCCGAACCGAGCTGATAAGACCACACAAAATCATAGACTTAGCACATCATTACACCACGATCTCTGCTAAGTTACCTTTTGCCTCTAGCCATTCTTTACGATCTGCGGAGCGCTTTTTGGCCAGCAATTTATCCAACAATTGGCTGGTTTGTTGCACATCATCTAAATCAAGCTGTACCAATCGACGCGTATCAGGATCCATAGTGGTTTCACGCAGTTGTAGCGCGTTCATCTCACCCAAGCCTTTAAAGCGGGTGATCTGCGGGCTTTTACCCTTGATCTTTTTAAGTACCGTGGCCAACTCATCATCATCCAAGGCGTAATACACTTCTTTGCCCGCATCAATTCGATACAGCGGCGGCATCGCCACAAACAAATGTCCCTGCTCGATCAACGTTGGAAAGTGTTTGACAAACAAAGCACATAGCAAGGTGGCAATATGCAGACCATCAGAGTCCGCATCGGCTAGGATACAAATCTTGCCATAACGCAACTCGGACAAATCATCGCTCCCTGGATCAACCCCTATCGCTATCGCAATATCGTGTACCTCTTGCGAGGCCAAGACCTCATCTGGCGAGACTTCCCATGTGTTTAAAATCTTGCCACGTAACGGCATGATTGCTTGAAAGTTACGGTTGCGTGCTTGCTTAGCACTGCCCCCTGCTGAGTCTCCCTCAACCAAGAACAGCTCGGTTTCCTCACGAGTATTGCCTGCACAGTCGGCTAGCTTACCTGGTAAGGCTGGGCCTGATACCACCCGCTTACGCTCGACTTTTTTGGCGGCTTTCAATCGCCGTCCTGCTCTGGCAATAGCCAACTCTGCGAGTTGTGTCCCGATTTCAGCATGCTGATTCAGCCACAGACTAAACGCATCTTTAGCCATACTTTGTACAAGTGGTGCAGCTTCACGGCTGGAGAGGCGCTCTTTGGTTTGACCCGAAAACTGTGGCTCTTGGAATTTCAGTGACAGAATAAAATTCACCCCATCCCACACATCATCGGCTGACAGCTTGAGGTTACGCGGCAATAGATTGCGTAACTCACAAAACTCTCGCAAGGCTTCTGTCGTGCCCGTGCGCAAGCCATTGACATGCGTCCCACCTTGGGCAGTTGGAATCAAATTGACATAGCTTTCTTGTACACTGTCACCCGATTCCAGCGACCAACATAAGGCAAACTCAACCGCCGCACGCTCAAGCTTGGCAGTCGCGGTAAACGGTTCGGGCGGCAGTGTCTCACGGCCATCTAGCTCGTCTTTGAGATAGTCCACTAACCCGTTGTCAAATTGCCAGACGGTCTTTTCGCCGCTGTCTTCATCCGTAAAGCTCACACTCAAGCCAGCCGCCAATACAGCTTTGGCCTTGAGATTATGTTTGAGGGCTTTAATCGCAAACTTGGCACTATCAAAATACTGTGCATCTGGCCAAAACTGTACGCGAGTACCACTTTGACGCTTCGGAAATCCCTCCGTCGCCGTCAGCTCTGTGACGCGCTCACCATTGGCAAATGCCATATGATATTGGACTCCACCGCGCAGTACAGTGACATCGACTCGATGCGACAAGGCATTGACTACCGAGACTCCCACCCCGTGCAATCCACCCGAAAACTGATAGTTATCAGTCGAAAACTTGCCGCCCGCATGTAGTTTGGTCAGGATAATCTCAATCCCACTCTGGCCATATTCAGGATGGATATCCACAGGCATCCCGCGCCCATTGTCTTGCACTGACAACGAACCATCCCGATGCAAGATCACATCGACTTGATTGGCATGGCCTGCCAACGCCTCATCCACGGCGTTATCAATAACCTCTTGCGCCAAATGATTCCCCCAGAAGTCTAAGTGACTCTGGCGAAGGACCGATGAATGTAATTCCTTCTTCTGATAGAAGCTGAGCAAATGTTGCATTTTCCGACAGAAAGCCGTACCCAGGATGTACTGCATCGGCACCAACTTC
>JAYXXU010000049.1:0-19848 GCA_036019135.1 Pseudomonadota bacterium
CCCCGTATTACAACAAGCCAACCCAAGAAGGGCTGTATCGGCATTATCGTGCGGTGGCTGAGGCCGTTGACCTACCCCAGATGCTGTACAACGTACCAGGTCGGACGGGCGTTGATATGCACAACGACACCGTGATTCGCTTGGCAGAAGTCGGCAGCATTTTTGCCATCAAAGATGCAACAGGTGACTTGGTGCGTGGGCAAGACTTGATTGAACGGCTTGCAGGCCGTATGGCGGTGTTTTCGGGCGATGACCCGACAGCATGGCAACTGATCGGCTTGGGCGCACGCGGCAACATTTCGGTGACCGCTAATGTCGCTCCTGCCCAAATGCATCAGATTTGCCGTGCCGCGTTGCAAGGCAATCTCGACACTGCTGAGCAGTTAAATACACAAATTGATGTGTTGCATCGGGTGCTGTTTTGCGAATCCAACCCCATCCCTGTCAAATGGGCGCTCTATGACATGGGGCACATTCAAACAGGGATTCGCTTGCCACTGACGCTACTGGCAGATGCATATCAACCCATCGTGCATCAAGCATTACTCGACTCTGGTATGCTAAACGGCTGACGCAACCATCGTCATCATTGAGGATTGATCATGTCTGACCGTTTTGGCTTGACGTTTGCCGTATTGACCCTAGCACTCACCACAGGATTGGCAGGCTGTAGCCGCTTGGCTGTGGATAACAGCTCTTTGGACTATCAAGACGCACGGCCTTTGCCACCGCTGCGCTTGCCAGCCGACCAAGCAACGCGTGCATTTGTCCCGCAGTATCCAGTACCCGCTCTGACTGAAAAACCTGCCAATGCACCCGAAGTCGCCAATCCCAAAGGCAATCGCTTCGTCATGCCCCCGCCGCTACCATTGGACAGTCAAGCCCTGCAAACAATACGACAAATCGATATTGGCAAGCCCAATCCACCAGCGATCGTCGTTGATGGTAATGGCTATCCAATCTTGCGAGTGGAAGGCAATAGCGACCGCATTTGGGAGTCCTTGACTCAAGCGCTGGCAACCAGCAATGTCAATGTATTGAGTAGCCAACGCACCACTGGTCGGATCGATATTCGTTTGGATGATCAAACCTATATGTTACGTTTAGGTCGTTCTGGCAATGCCACCACGATTAGCTTACAAGATCGCAATGAAGCGCTCGCAGATCCGCGTTTAACCACCACTTTGCTCAACCAAATCGTCCAAAACTGGCCGGTTTGAATGGAATCTTTGAATCATGCAAAAACAAGCCCTGCTGTATACTGGCAAAGCCAAATCAGTTTACGAAACCAATGACCCAGATCGCTTGGTCTTGGTTTTTCGGGACGATACCTCGGCATTTGATGGTAAAAAAGTTGAGCAATTGGCCAAGAAAGGCCGTGTAAACAATCGCTTTAATGCTTTTATCATGCAAAAACTGGCGGATGCGGGTATTCCCACGCATTTTGAGCAATTGCTCACGCCTGATGAGGTGCTGGTCAAGCGCCTGAATATGATTCCTGTCGAATGTGTGATTCGCAACTACGCCGCGGGCAGCTTGTGCCGTCGGGTCGGTGTTGAAGAAGGCCGTGCGCTGACTCCGCCGACATTTGAGTTGTTCTATAAGGACGACGCGCTTGGTGACCCAATGGTCAACGAATCATTGGCGGTCACGTTGGGCTGGGCAACTGCCGAACAACTGGCCGAAATGAAAACACTAACCTACCGTGTCAATGACGTGCTCAATAGCTTGTTCGATCAAGGCGGCATGATGCTGGTGGACTTTAAGCTGGAGTTTGGTGTGTTTCATGGTCAGATCGTACTCGGTGATGAATTCTCACCTGATGGCTGTCGGCTGTGGGACAAAGAAACCAAGAAGAAGCTGGACAAAGACCGCTTCCGCCAAGGCTTAGGCGATGTAATCGAAGCCTATGAGGAAGTCTCGCATCGGATTGGGGTCGATCTGAGCGGCTTGTAAAACAGGAGCGAATTTTAGAATAGTACTTGAGTGGCTGACAGTCGCTCTCGTATAATCCGCGCCACGGGAAGGTGGCAGAGTGGTTGAATGTACCGGACTCGAAATTCGGCGTAGGGCTTGCCCCTACCGAGGGTTCGAATCCCTCCCTTCCCGCCATATATGCAAGATAAAGCCCTGACGATTCAGGGCTTTTTTATAGTCCACCTATCTTTGCCCACAGTTAAGTTAGCCTCTCAAAAACCGCCCAAACTCCCGCATAAACATCAGCGGTTGATCCAGCATCGGCATATGCCCAGACTGCGGGAAAATCACCTGACGGCCATTCGGCAGCATCTTGGTGAATTTTGTCTGCCCTTCAACCGCATACAAACGCGAACGCGCCCCACTAAACACCGTCACGGGTAGTTGCAAATCGGCCAGCGTCTCGCGCAGATCATAACCCTGCTCAATATACGCCTGCATGCCATGAATCAGTGTAGACCAGCCTTGCATCGGCATCGCGTATTGCATCAACTGCGGGAAACGCGCCAATGGCTTTAGCAAGCGCCGCTGCGCACGTGAATGTACCGTCTCATTCACAAAATCAGCCAGATGTTGTAATAGCTCTCGCTTGAGTGGTGCAGGCAGCTGGGTATGTGGCGCATGCAAATGCGGCTGAACCCGCTCAATCAAGCCTCGAAACTGTTCAAAGGTCTGTGCCTGCCGCTCACCAAACACCCCATGTGACCAATCAGGCTTATGTGGAATGACGGGAGACTGATCAATATGCAGATAGCGTAAAACCCCTCTAAACTGCCCTGCCGCATGTAGCTTTAGACTGAGCAACGCCCCCATCGACACCCCTGCTAGGATCACTTGATCCAAGCCCAACTGTTGGCGCATCGCTGCAATATCCAGCACATAATCCTCAATAAAATCAGGCTGAGAAGGCTTGACGCGACCGGCCTTGCCAAAGCCGCGCAGATACGGCAAATAAAACTGATACTGACGGGTAAAGGGCAAAATAAACGGCAACCACAATGCCGCATCCATACCAAAACCATGCAACATGATCACTGGCTGACCGCGACCGATGACCAATACAGGCATCTGCTGACCATCGTGGAGTTTGATTTTTTTTAGGGTGGGGCGCACGATCATTCGATTATCCAAGCATAAATAACACTGATTGGCCGATCATAACGCAGTCAATCTGAATAAAAAACAGAAATTGACATTGACAATTGTCAACAACAAACACACCCTTGTGTAGCGCCTATCTGTTTTGCTCAAACGGTCTACAGGAACCCACACATGCATCCACCGCAATTGATCGCCCGACCACTGGTTAAAGCCGGCCTGCGCAGCACCTTCAAGCTGGGCAGCCTTAGTCCGCTGCCGCTTAGTGTGCTACGTGCGACGATGGAGCTAGGGGCAAAATTGTTTATGCCGCGACAGGATGTCAGCATTGATCACGTCAAACTCGGCACAGTGTCAGCCGCCCGTATTCGCCCCAAGCAACCCACCCATCGGGTGATGTTGCACTTACATGGCGGGGCATTTTTTGCAGGCTCATCCCAGACACATTTGGCTATGGCAACCGAATTGGCAGCGCGCTGCCATGCAACGGTGTATATGCTGGATTATCGGCGTGCGCCTGAGCATCCCTATCCTGCTGCATTAGATGATGGATTGGCCGCATATCACGCGCTCTTGGGTCAGGGGGCTTCACCTGAACAGATTGTTTTGGGTGGGGACTCAGGTGGATGCGCACATATTTTAAGCTTGGCGATTGCGCTACGTGACCAAGGCTTACCACTGCCAGCAGCTTTGATCATGATGTCGCCATTTGTTGATCTGACCTTAACCCTAGCATCGGTCAGTGCCAATGCCAAACGTGATCCAATGCTCACTGCACATGCGCTCAAGCGTGGTGCAGATGCTTATCGTGGCAAGATTGCATTAGATGACCCAAGAATCTCACCACTGTTTGCTGCCCTGCATGATCTACCACCGATGCTGATTCAGGTAGGACGCGAGGAAATTCTGCTGGATGACGCTGTACAATTGGCTGAGCGGATCACTGCTGCGGGTGGACACGCCGAGTGCCATATTTATCAAGGCATGTGGCATAACTTCCAGATGTTTAACCACCTGATTGTCGAGGCTGAAGATGCACTGGAGCAGATTGCCAGTTTTATACGGCAGTCCCGCTAAAGAGTATCTCTAAAGACAGCTCTGCCCAACAGGCCGCTCTCCCAAAAACCACGCTTAAGACCGCTGCCAACGCTCGGCCTGCAAGCGTGCTGCCTCACGCTCACGTGGATTATCAGCGGGTTGATACAAGGTACGGCCTTTGAGCTCTGGCGGTAGATAGTCTTGCACCACGAAGTGATTCGGAAAATCATGCGCATATTGATAGCCCGCTGCATGGCCTTGCTGTTTCATCAATTCGGTTGGGGCATTACGCAGATGTAGTGGCACGGGCAAGTGCGCGGTTTTTTCAGCCAGTGCTAACGCCGCGTTGATCGCTTTGTAAGTACTATTACTTTTGGCACTGGTGGCGAGATACACGGCGGTTTGCCCCAACACAATCCGACATTCAGGATAGCCTAGCGCTTGTACTGCCCGAAAACACTCACCCGCCAGTAAGAGTGCATTAGGATTGGCATTGCCGATGTCTTCACTGGCCAGAATCAACATGCGCCGTGCAATAAACACAGGATCTTCGCCACCTTTAATCATCCGCGCCATCCAATACAAGGCCGCATCAGGGTCACTGCCACGCATAGATTTTATAAATGCTGAGACAATATCGTAATGTTGATCACCCGACTTGTCGTAGCGCACGATGTTTTGTTGGGCGCTATTGAGTACCAAATCATTGCTGATGTGAACAGGCTGACCCTCGGGCTGAGTATCAATGGTCAGTTCGAGTAAGTTTAATAACTTACGGGCATCCCCGCCAGAAAGCTGGATCAATGCATCGACTTCAGCCAAAACCACCTGACGATCCTTGAGCATAGAATCAAGCTGTAATGCACGTTGCATCACCGCGATCAACTCATCGCGACTCAAAGGCTGCAAGGTATAGACCTGACAACGTGACAGTAGTGCGTGATTGACTTGGAACGATGGATTTTCGGTCGTTGCGCCGATCAATGTGATTTTGCCTTTTTCAACCGCAGCTAACAGCGCGTCTTGTTGACCTTTATTAAAGCGATGAATTTCGTCAATAAACACCACTGGTGGCAGTAAGTCACTGCTGTGTTGAATCAAGTCGCGTAGCTCTTTGACCCCCGTGCTAATTGCCGATAGGCTAATCAATGGCCGATCAACCGCCTCTGCCAGCAATAGTGCCAGTGTGGTTTTGCCTACGCCTGCCGTCCCCCACAGAATCATCGATGGCAGTTTGCCCTGATCCACAATCTGACGCAGTGGCGCACCTTCACCCAGCAAATGACGCTGACCAATCACCTCGGCCAAACTACGTGGGCGAATACGTTCGGGAAGTGGAATCATGAACCAACACACTCAAACCTGATCAAATAGTCCTAATTCTAGGGTTTCACAGCCATCAGGTATATGTGCTTTTGCAACCAAGCGTTGAATTGCGAATGACAGTACCAAATGCGATGGCAGCCAGATCGGCTAACGCACCCACTTCACCACATAATCCTCCACATCATCAGGATCAACCAACGTCTCTGAAATACAACGCCCTGCCGCTGAATGCCGTGCTTCTCGCACAGTCTTGGGATTACCTGTCAATAGTGGATGCCAGCGCGGCAGTTTTTGGCCTTGATCCAGTCGCTTATAAGCACAGGATGATGGCAACCAATGTAAAGTCTTGACCGACTCAAGCGTCAATTGCAAACAATCTGGCACAAACTGCCGACGATTCGCATAATCACTGCAACGGGCTGTTTTACAATCCAAGAGCTTGCACGCCAGCTTGGTATACACCACCTCGCCCGTGTCCTCATCTTCGAGCTTGACCAGACAGCACAAACCACAGCCATCGCACAACGCCTCCCACTCCACTGGATTCAACTGATCCAGCGTATAAACCTCCCAGAACCGCGCGCGTATGTCACTCACCATCGTCACTCAAAAATCAATATACTCAGAACTGCATACAATACAGAAAAATAAAATTCTTGTAACGCACTTACAGACAAAGGACAGCGTCTTACAGTACAGCCACACCAAAACAAACTTTAATGACTATATTATTTATTATGTAAATCAAAAATCAAGAAAAACAAAAAGCCAAGAACAAAAAATCAAATATAAAACAAAGTATATCAGATCATTAACCCCATATAACCAAAGCAATTAAAAATAGCAATAGACCTTTTGCGAAAGTCGCAATTTCCCTATGTTCAGCAGCATCCGAAGCCTTGTGACTCAAGCCTTCTGGCTGGTTAAAAAATGACTTACGCAAGAGGTCTAATCAACAAATTCCAGATATCAAAAACTCACAGATCTGACAAAACCAAAACAACCGCATGTTCAAGTTTGTTTATGATGAAAATGTAAACGGGAAATCTGACAACCCAATTTGGTCAGACGTTCCCCGAATAATGCAAAGCAATGATTAATGTTTTTTTGGAGGTTTATCATGTTTCGTTGGGCAATTATTTTTGCAGTAGTCGCATTGGTCGCAAGTTTGTTAGGGTTTGGCGGTGTTGCTGGCCTTTCTGCCGACTTTGCGTGGATCTTCCTTGTGGTCGCCGTCATTCTTGTGATTGTCGGCTTTGTGACCCGCGGTAAGGCCGTATAACCATTTATCGGGGATTCGTGCACAATCGATGCCGTCTGGTCAACTGACTGGGCGGCATTTTTTTGAACACGCACTCTGCCCGTCTGCATTCACTGCGACCAATTGTCAGGCGATGGTTGGTAATTGTTTTAATCTTGCAAAAACACAAGACTAATCCTAAAAAATCAGTATGGTATAGGTGTTTTTTCTGATGATTATTGCTGACACCTGACAGGAGTCAATACTGTGTCTATTTCAATTAATACCCGAACCCTCAGCTACACTGCGCCAGATGGCACTACACTTCACAGCTATTTAGCCCTACCCGCTGATACCAATCAGCAGGTCGCGGCTGTTGTCGTCACCCCTGAATGGTGGGGTCTGACCGACTATCCGATGCGCCGTGCCGATGCGCTGGCTGAACAAGGCTATGCGGCGTTGGCGATTGATGTCTATGGCGATGGTAAAACCACCACGGCGGCAGCACAGGCCAATGAGTGGATGATGCAGATGCTAAACAGCCAAGATCTATTGATGCAGCGGGCACAAGCTGGGCTAGATCAGTTGATCAAACTGCCCGAAATTGATGAAAACCGTATCGCCGCCATCGGCTATTGTTTTGGGGGCAAGATTGCACTAGATATGGCGCGTGAAGGCATGCCGCTCAAGGCTGTCGCATCGTTTCATGGTGAGCTATCACCCAAAGCACCTGCTGAGGTGGGCAAAATGACCGCTGCCGTACTGATCGAGCATGGCGTTGCGGATAGTATGATCAGTATGGAAGCACTCGAAGGCTTCAAAGCTGAAATGGCAGCCGCCCAAGTGGATGTCACCGTACATTTGCATAAAGATGCCAAGCACGGCTTTACCAATCCTGCGGCAGATCAACGGGCTGTCGAAAACGGCGTAGATCTGGGCTATAACGCCGAGGCCGATCAAGCCTCATGGCAGTCACTGCTAGATTTTTTAAGCCAAAAAATCGGTTAAACCCAAGCATCTACCAATCCCGTCGCCCTGTGGCGGGATTTTGCACATGACAAATCCTCGCCGATCTGCTAGTTTGAATTTCATTCTGCAGTACCGACATCGGCCAAAGATGTGACCCAGAGCACTAGCCGACATTACAACTGCTGATTCAGACGACAATAATATTCGTGGTTTTTGCTCATGTCCTTGCTTGACTCTGCGCAGTTGCCTGTGCGCCGTAGGCTCAATGCCGCCACCCTCGCCTTGCTCAGCCAAGACCGCCGCGACATACAGTTGTTGGGCACACCTGTGCCAGTCTTAGTCGATCGAATGATTGGACTAGAGGGCAACAGCGTCTTACAGCGCGAACACCTATATCCCCAGCAACGCCAACAGGCGTTAGATACCGCGCAACAGCAGCATGAGCTGAGTGCCTTGAGTCGCTGTTATGTCGGGATTGATGATTTTATCGTACAGTTTTATTGTGCTGAGACGCGCCTTGATCCTGATGCATGGCTAGGACGCGGATTGACCTTACACTGGCGCTGTGATGGTCAGCGGGTCAGCAGCCAATCGCGGCATCTCGACGTGCAATCGATTCAACAGCTTGACCATGATGGGGCATTATCGCTATACAGCATCCGCTTGAGCGTGCCGTGGGTACGCCTGACCGAACAACAACAATCGCGGATCTTTAGCCAAACCTCCAGCATTGATATCGTCAGCCAAGTGCTGCAACAGTACGGTATTCGTTGGCAAGTGTATGCCCAAGCCACCACACCCATCCGCCGCATGACCCAATGGCAAGAGACCGATTGGCAGTTTGTCTGTCGGGTATTGGCTGAGGATGGCTTGTTTATACTGGCACAGCATGACCAAGCCGCAACCCACGCAACCTCAATCAGCCCAGCCGCTTTCCACAGCAGTATTGATGGCGGAGAACCGCCACCGTCTGCCACGCTATTGATTGTTGATGATCAAGGCTTACAACAATTACAGCAACAGCATGACCTTGGGACGATTCAGTTTGGCGTATCCAGTCAAGCCGTGCGCGCTGATCGGATTCAGGATTGGGTCAGCCAAAGCCACAGCAGCAGTGCATTGATTCAGCGTGGGCGCTGGTCACCGTTTGCAGTCAAAGGGCAAATCGAACAATATCCCGTTGCCGCCGCCTTTGGCTCTGATCTGGCGGCCAGTATCAATCTGGCGCATTTGATCGATGATGATGGCAGTGGCATGACCCTTGCTGATCAGGCCGATGCCGCACAACAACAGCAGCACAGCCAGTTGTTGGCACAGTATCAGTCTTGGCAACAGCAAACCCATTTGGCGATTGGTGCAGTGCGTGATCTGTCGCCCCTGAGTCAGTTTCAGTTACGCGGGCATGCCAGTGCGGATGCGGCTTATCGGGTCTTGCAAGTACAGCACTATGCGGCCAACAATCTAAGTCAACTGCAACAAGATCACCCACGCTTTGCGCATCGTGCCACGGGGCATGGCATGATCGAAGCAGGCAGTTATCGGCAACGCATTCTGGCTGTCCCCGCTGATTTGATCATCAACAGTGCACCGATGTTACGACCAACTCTCCCCCCGATGACGGCACGAGTGGCCAGTGTGGCGGATCGGGATCATCGGCATCAGATTGAGATCCCCAGCTTTAGTGCTGCGGTACAGGGCGATCAAGCGCAGACCCATGCAGGGATAGATCAACCCGTGCGCCGTTGTGAGTGGATTGCGGGCAGTCAGTATGGCACGCAGTTCGCCGCTGAGATTGGCGATGAGGTGTTAATTCATTGTATTGAGCATGCCGATCATCTGGTGATTCTGGGCAGCTTGCCCAATCAACACGCCCCCTTGCTTTATCCTCCCCAAGATCAGCAGGCACAAATCAGTGGTTATCGCTATCGTACGGGCGCAGGTCAAATCGACTGGGCAACGGTACATACTCCGCAACAGGTCAAAGTCCAGTTGGCAGTACAGCAGCAAGGCAAGGTCAGTCAGTTGACCTTGGGACAACTCAACCCACAGGTTGAGGGACTACAGCTCAGTACCAATCAACAGGGAGTGATTCGGACTGGACAGGCACTACATCTCAGTAGTCAGCCCAGCAGTTGGGTACAAAGCCAACAACAGCATGATCGGTTGCAGCATAGTCCGAGTCTGTACAGCCAGTCATTGGGTGCAATCAATCTGCATGAGCGCTTAAGTCAGTTGGCACAGCAACTCGAACACCAGATCACCCCTGCGACAGAGATCAAGCAGACCCTGACTGACGCGCAGCAGGCTCAGGCCGATGCCGCATTCACGCAGCATACAGTGCCGCATCTGTTGCTCGACAGTGGCCGCGATACGGTGCTGCATGCACCAGAGCAGTTGCACCTGCATGCAGGAGGGATGGCGATCTTTAGTGGGCAGGCTGGGATTGCGCAAACCGCGCAAGGTATGTTGAGTAGTAGTGCGGTGGAACAGTATAGTTTGGTGGCCAATCAAGCCTTGAGTATCACCAACAGTACACAAGACCTACGTCTGGCTGCCCATACAGGACAACTCAAGCTACAGGCAGCACAGAATATCGAGGTCAGCGCCAGTGACGGTGGCATTGAGATCACGGCACAGGATCAGATCACGCTCCAAGCAGGCGGTGCAACGATTGAGCTCAAGGGCAGCAATATTACGATCACGGCACGGCAGTACACCAGCAAAGGCAGTCAGCAGAAGTGGAGTGCGGGCGCTGGTGGTGGGGTGAGTTTACAGTCTCTGCCAAAGGCTACCCTCAGCGTGACGAATTCACGACTTGCTAACATCAATCAAATGTCGTTGAGCCAGATACTACCCAAATCGGTTCTATCTCGGGCAACAGGTGCGCTCAACAGCATCAGCACTCAGGTCGGTGGCAATCTATCAGGCACATTGAGCAAGTATGTCAACAACCTCAGCAACACGTTACAAAACACCCCCTTCTCATCCCTAAAAGACACACTGAAACACAGTGTTAAAGGTGAGCAAATCATCAAACAACTGGGGACTGATATTGGCAACACTCTGGCAGCAGCCACCAAAACACAACTTTTATCCCTGACCGAAAACTTACCTTTAGGTGAAATCGGGCAAGAATTTTTAAACGAACTTGATCTGGTGGCTTTGGCAAAAAATCCAGATTCAATCAAACAACAAGGCAGAGATCTAGGGAATCGTCTGGGCAATCAATTTGCAGGCGCAACCAAAACAAAGCTCTTATCCCTGACCGAAAATTTACCTTTAGGTGAAATCGGGCAAGAATTTTTAAGCGAAATTGATCTGATGGCTTTGGCAAAAAATCCAGACTCAATCAAACAACTGGGCAGAGATCTGGGGAATCGTCTGGGCAATGATATGATTGGCGATGCGACAGAATATTTGGGAGCACTGACGCAAGACTTGCCGTTTGCTGATCTGGCGCAGGATTTACTTGGACAGATCAGCGGAGCGGATTTGCTATCCAATCCTGATGCATTGCAACAACTAGAGGATGGCTTTAAACGCACCTTCTCCAATACCGCAGGTGATTACGCCGCGGCTGTACTGCCAGCATCGGTATTGTCTACCCTGCCACCGATGACTGCGGAAAGCTTACAGGATTTAACACGGCAGGCAGTCAATCATGTTGCAGGAGTGGAGTCCCTCACCAGTAAACAGGCATTGTCTCAGCTAGGACAGGCGATTGGAGCGGACGTGCAAAATCGGATAACGGCGTTAGTAGCAGCTTCTGCGCCAAACAGTCCCATTGCACAAAATTTGAATCATAACCAAAACACAGAAGTCAGCCAGATTAAACTCAGCAGCCCCCTTTATGATGGGTCAGGACATGACGGGACAGGCCAAACTATTAAAAAGGCACTTAAATTTGGTGAGGAATACCATTTTGAAGTTACAAGCTATACTGGCGCTCCCCCACCATCTAATACCCAATTCAACTGGCTGATTCGTTATAGAAGTCCAGCCACCTCAAAAAACCGAGTGATTGATAAACTCATTTCTACCCTAGAGCCATCAATTGACTTAAAGTTTACGGATCCAGACTTATGTGGGTGCGAAGTTTTAATTTATGCTTCGATTGGTCCAGATCCACTCCAAGGCGGCCATGTCAAATTAATTGCCCACACACGTTTCCGCTGGTTTGATGCCAAAGTGATTAAGCAGCAAATCCAAGAGCGAAAGGTGCGTCCGTGGCGAGTAGATCAAGGCGGTACTTCGTTATGTGGTATGGCAGTGGTGATTTATGCCATGATCAAGCAGGATCGACATTACTACGAAAAATTCGCCTTTGAGCTATATCGTACAGGCCAATTCAACATCGGCAACTCACTGATCAAGCCTCATCCTTCAGCTGAGAGTATGTATGAAATGGATCCTCGATCTTCACTCTATAAGAGGCACAAAATTTTTGAGGTGGATTGGATTACCCTCGCCACTGTCCGAAGTGCTCACTCTGGCACCTTAGGCATGTTGGTTTACGATGGTATAGAAACCTCTCAGCTGGATATGCTCGAAGCCGTCAACTGGCCAGATCTTGTTGCAGATTTATGTAAAAAACTAGGCCGTTACCGCTCTGTAACAGCTGTACGCATGCGGTACGCGCAGATCATGATACAGAAAGGTCACATTGGACGTGCTCATGATCAAAACCACCCTGACGACGACTTAAGACTGTTGGCGGACATGCAAGCCGCCTATGAAAAAGGTCATACAGTATTGATGCTGATTGATTCGGGTATGTTGAGCGGAGTAGCAAGCTATGACGTGGGTCGATTGACGACGCATTTACATTGGATTGGATTCGAGGGAAACCTCAGGTTCATAGATGCTCAAGGCGGTATACTACAAAAGAAAAAATTTCAAATTGGGGGCAATAGCACTAACCCACCACCTACAAACAACACCAGTATGAACTCGGTTCTGTCACCTCTGGTTGTGGAGGGTTACGAGTTTGAAAAAATCTCCAAAGTTGCATTTAGAGTGTATACGTGGGGCTATAATCCAGCAACGTCGGTAAAGTATGAATATCCACTCAAGAATGCTTCGCGTCTAGAAACAAAGTTGGGTGTACTGAGCTCCAGTGGAGTCGATAAGAAAATTATATCTGCCAATCTATTGGGCTATTTGGAGCTGATACCATGAAGCTTTTTTGGGCAATCCTATCGACGCTATTTATGATGTCATCATGCACAATGGGCGGAGAATGCCCTGACTATTGGAGCTCTGATTTTGCAATACAAAATATGTCAGGAGAGCACATAAAAACCGTTAAAATGGAGTTAATTGATATTACATCTAGACCAGAAAAAACTGATTCCATCGCACCACTTACTATTCAAAACATAGAGGATGGAAATGGTTTAATATACCCCATAGCATCATTTGACAAAGAATACAAAATCGATTTATCAAAAAAATATAAAATCACCGTAAATGATAATTTATTCTTTTTAGCCTATGATTTTAAAAAATCTACTGGCCATAGTCGTCAAGGTTGTCTTCAGTCATTTTCTCGGCTAAATAGGTGTGAATTCTTAGATTCGCCATATATTCATTTAGACATGAAGTGTGGCCTAAATAAAGAGGAATTTGATGTGTTTTTAGAGGAACTGCGATCTAGGCCCTATTCAGAAAAAGTGGGCTTGGCTGATGCTGATTGACGCTGGCTTTCACCTACTGGGCTATTTGGAGCTGATACCATGAAGTTTTTTTGGGTGATCCTGCCGACGCTGTTTTTAATATTATCTTCATGCTCAATGGGAGAATACTGTCCAGACTATTGGGATTCGGGGTTCTACATAGAAAACGTATCGGGCAAGAACATAAAAACCGTTAAAATGGAGATAATTGATCTGGCCACTCGACCAGAGAAAACTGATCTTATTGGGTCACTAACCATTCGGGCATTCCAAGATAATAGCGGCGCAGTAAACTATGATGCATTTTTCAATACAGATTACAATATTTATTTATCAAAAAAATATAAAATCACCGTAAATGATAATTTATTCTTTTTAGCCTATGATTTTAAAAAGTCTGATGGTTTTACTCGCCAAGGCTGTACTCGCTCATCCTATTACTTAAATAGGTGTCGTCATGGAGGGGCATCAAATCTTGCTCTCGATATGAAGTGTGGCCTCAATAAAGAGGAGTTTGATGTATTTTTAGAGGAACTGCGATCTAGGCCAGATTCAGAAAAAGTGGGCTCGGCTGATGCTGATTGACGCTGGCTTTCACCTACTGGGCTATTTGGCGCTGATACCATGAAGTTGTTTTGGACAATCTTACAGACCACTGAATACTGACGCTAACCAATCTAGCATCACACTGCAATTTCACTTACTCTGCCCCACTGCTTCTTGCTGAGATTGTTGTGTGATGACTGCTGACTTTGCCATACGCCTACTCGACTGGTTCGATCAACATGGTCGCCATGATCTGCCATGGCAAGTCAGTGATGATCCGTACAAGGTTTGGGTATCAGAGATCATGCTGCAACAGACGCAGGTCAAGACTGTCTTGCAGTATTTTGAGCGTTTTATTCAGCGATTTCCGACCGTTGAATCTCTCGCCGCTGCAACGTGGGATGAGGTTGCACCGTATTGGGCGGGGCTAGGCTATTACGCCCGCGCACGTAATCTGCATAAAGCTGCTCAAGACGTGGCCGCAGTGGGGCATTTCCCGCAGACGCTAGATGGTTGGATGGCATTATCGGGGATTGGTCAATCGACGGCAGGCGCTTTAATGTCTCTAGGTTTACGCCAATATGGGGTGATCATGGATGGTAACGTCAAGCGCGTGCTGACCCGCTACTTTGCCATCGAAGGAGACAGTGCCCAGCCACAGGTCATCAAGCAATTGTGGTCTCTGGCAGAGCAACTGACACCCGCCGAACGCAATGCAGACTATACACAGGCAATCATGGATTTGGGGGCGACACTCTGCACACCCAAAAAACCACTCTGCTTATATTGTCCAATGCAGGCAGACTGCCAAGCCTATGCACAAAATCGTGTGCTGGAGTTTCCACAAAAAACACCAAAAAAACCCAATCCGACCCGCCATGCACAGGTGTTGTTTTTACAAGTTGGTTCACAATATCTGTGGGTACAACGTCCCGATCAGGGCTTATGGGGTGGGCTTTGGTGTTTGCCAATCCTAGAGGATCTTGAGCAATTACCACAACTGCAACAGCAGTTTGGCGGTGACTGGCAGTTAGGCAAACAGATCAAGCATAGTTTTACTCATTTTCATTGGCAACTACAGGCCGTGCATGTCGAACTTGATCAATCGACGGCATTACAGGTACTAGCGGCGTTAAATATGCAGGAGCTAGCACAACAGTGGCTCAATGCGACACAAGCCAAACAGGCTGGTATTCCACAGGCGATGATGAAGTTGTTGGGTGCGTCGGAAACTTTAGCGACCTGCCACGAAACAAACCAATATTAGGGTTAAAAGGAATCACCACCAACTCCCACACCTCTCCAAATTTACCGCTATTTTTCAGATGGTCAAACCGTGCCATAACCCTTTATGATTCACCCCATCATCACCATTATGTTTGGGGTAGACAGATGCGCAATGGACTGATCATCAGCTTATGCGGCTTATTATTAAGCGGCTGCCAAACCATGACTCCAACCGAATGCCGAATTGCCAATTGGTCACAGATGGGCGAGCGTGATGCCAGCCAAGGCCAATCTGACCAAATTGCACGCTATGTTGATAGCTGTGTCAAGCAGCAAGTCCCTGTCAGCAACCAGAGTGTCACGCAATATCGGAAAGGCTATCAAGCGGGGCTACAGGCGTATTGTCAGCCCGAACAGATCCTATCGCTTGCCAGTGCAGGCAAAGGCAATCTATCCGTCTGCCCTGCAGTACAACAGACCAAGTTGCGCCCCTATTATCAAGCAGGCCGACGGCACTATGATGCCCAACAAGCCTTGGATACCACCGACCGTAAACAACGATCACTCGAAACCGAACTCAAAAAAAACGAGACCACAGACAGCCGTCGTCAAGAGATTCGCCAAGAGTTGCGGCTGCTAGATCAAAAACTGATTAATCAGCGCTTGGAATTGAATCTGGCTGATCAACTGTTACAACGACTACGCCCTAACACTTATCAGTGATGATCATCCATGCCAACGACACTACATCTGCCTGCACTTGCGCTCAAAGACTATCTGAATGCACATCGCTGGCTCTGGCGTACAGGCCACTGGAAATGGCTGCTCTGGCCATTTTTTTTGTCGATTCTGTTGTTCCCACTCTACATCTGGAGCATCGTCTGGAGTACTGATGGGCTGACCAGTTGGATTCTGCTCGGATTAGACTGGCCTGCTGAAGGTTGGCGCTATTGGTTAATCTGGCCGTTTATTTTGGTCATTGGGCTGATCTTTGGTTATATCTTACTCAAAAAAATCATCATGTTGCTCTGCGCACCACTGAATGCGTTTTTGGCAGAAGCGGTGATCAATGATCATTTGGGACAGGCGGTCTCTGGCACATGGCGGGACTTCATGATCAGTCTAGGTCGAGCGATTGGTTTAACTTTGATTGCAGTGATTGCGGGTCTGGTCAGTACGGTCTTGTTGCTGTTGCTTGGGATTGTGCCTGTCGTCGGGGCAATTGCTGCGGTGATGATCGGTGCAGTGATACAAGGTTTTTTGACTGCATGGGGATTTTTTGATCCTGTTTATGAGCGATCAGGGCTGAGTATTGGGCAAGGATTTCGGCGTAGCCTGCGCTATAGCCCTGTTCTGCTGGGTAATGGCGTGCCATTTGTCTTTTTGTTTCAGATTCCAATCTTGGGCTGGACACTCGCCCCCAGTTATGGAACGGTAGCAGGCGCGTTGACAGCGCTTCGTTTACAACAACAGGATACGCCATGATGACAAACGAACGGCATCTGCGTGGGCTTGCGATGGTAAGTCTGCTGATGATCAGTGGCTGTGCCACCAAACAGATCAATCAGACCCTGCCGATTGCGGCTGAAGATCGTGCATGGATTGAGCGTCAACGCCTACCGAATCATTTGCCAATTCCTGTCAAAGGCATCAGTCGTCAGGATCTACAGGACACTTGGGGTGCGGCGCGTAGTCATGGGCGGCGACACCAAGGCATTGATATTTTTGCAGCACGCGGTACGCCGATTTATAGTACCACCAATGGCATTGTGCAGCGAATCCGCACAGGCGGACTCGGTGGCAAAGCCGTCTGGATTCTTGGACCTGATCAGAGTCGGCATTACTATGCCCATTTGCACCGTTTTGCCAAAATTCGAGTCGGTGACCGTGTCCGCGCAGGCACTCGGATTGGATCAGTCGGAGATACAGGCAATGCCCGCGGTGGCCGACCACACCTTCATTATGAGGTTCATTTGGCTGGCACGGGCGCAGTCAACCCTTACCCCTATCTCAATCGTTAAGGCACACCGATGACTCCTGATCAATGGGTTTTATTTGCTGAATCTGGCAATCAACAACGGATTCAAACACGCGATGGGCAAGCCTACCAAGGCTGGATTATGGAGATCACCGATGACCAGTTGCTGATCAGTACAGGTGATGGGGAGCGAGGGATTGAGCAATGGTTGGCCTTCGACCAAATTGATCTTCAGCAATTGCATTTTTTTGATAGTCATACCCGCCAGTGGACGGTATTCCAACCATGAGCGTCCCAGTCCGTTGTGGTTGGTGTAGCGCCGACCCCCTCTATCAAGCCTATCATGACCACGAATGGGGTATTCCTAGCCATGATCGGCAGCATCTATTTGAGTTACTCTGCTTGGAAGGTCAACAGGCAGGGCTATCATGGATTACGGTACTCAAAAAACGCCAACGCTATCGTGAGCAGTTTTTTAATTTTGATCCTGCACAGGTTGCCGAACTAAGTGATGCTGAATTGGCCGAAAAATGCCAAGACGCTGGCCTCATTCGACATCTCGGCAAACTCACCGCAATCCGTGATAACGCACGTGCATGGATACAACAGGAACAAGCGGGGGTTCAGATGTCAGAATGGCTGTGGCAATTCGTAGATGGTCAGCCAATCCTGAATGCATGGTCAGACTATCGCGAGGCACCGACCCAAACACCCGCTAGCCAAGCCATGTCCAAAGCACTAAAGAAAAAGGGCTTTCGATTCGTGGGAGCAACCACGTGCTATGCGTTTATGCAGGCAGTTGGCATGGTCAATGATCACACAACCGACTGTCATTGCTACCCGCAATCCCAATAAGGCAGCCGCACAACTCAGCTACGTTTGGGCTGAGCCTAGATCACCCATGAGACGTGCGGCGCGTTGGGCTGAGCCACAGCAATGCTTATAACGCCGACCTGAACCACAAAAACACGGATCATTACGCCCCATACGCCGTGGTGATGACTCCGCTTGATTCACGCGCATGCCATCGAACTGCTCTTGCGCCCGAACAGGACGCTGTGACTCAGGCACAAACCGCCCAATCATATGCGCAATATCCGCTGCCACGAACTGCCCCTGCCGACTGGTCAAGCCAATCACCATAATATCATCCAGCATCGGGGCTTGCTCCATCGCATTGACCTGACTGGCCAACTCGGGCAACTTGCTGACCATGCGATCACGCGAATAGGTATGCTTGGGCGACTCTGCATAAAACAACAAGACATAATGCCGCTTGGGATGACGATACGAGCGCAAATGCACCACATAACCATCATCGGCACGCGAAGCCGCCAGCGCGTATTGATTCATCATCGCTAATGACAGTTGAGCTTGCGACCAAATCGACTCATCCGCCAACAGATCCAATAACGCTAAACGCTCGATCTGCTCGTCACCGTGTGCCGCTAACGCCTGTTGCGCATAGCGACTCACCAGTGTTTGCCAAAGTACTGCCTGCTCTCGCAAATGCTGAAAAACCTGCGTCGGCTGGTGGCTGGCTTGCTCTAGTAACGGTGAGTACTCCCGCTTTAAACCTTGTGCAACCCACTGATACTCATGGGTTCTGGCTTGAGCAAACGGGCGGCCTTGCTCGATATAATGCTCCAACAATCCCAATTCGGACACATAATCCGCATCCAGCTGCTGAATCAGCAATTGATGTTCGGCCAAAAAATCAAATAAGTCTGGAAAGCTGTTCAGTTGACTGACTAAAACCGAAAAATCCCCCAAGCTGTACACCAACAGCGGGTTTTCTTCTTCGTCTTGAACGAATTTTTCAATATAAAAATCAGCGCCATAAGAGTGCAAAATCGCTGCGTATTGACTACCCAATTGCTCAAAGGCCGCAGTAATACACAACTTATAAATTTTTTCGGGCTGGGCAATCAGTGGCTGCTCGCAATTCTCATCGGTATACAGCAAGGTTGAGGCCAAGGCAGACTCTAGACGTGCCAAGCGCTTACGGCTATTCGGCAAGGCGATCTTACGAAACAGATCCCACTCCAATGCAATATCTGAATATGCATCAAACACCCCTTGGTGCACATCAATCAAAATCGCCTGATTGCCAAAAAAAATCGCATAGTCACAACACTTACGACCTTTTTTTTGTTTGGGGTCTTTAAGCATTTCGGCAGAGCGCTTCATATACAAGCCATGCGTCAACCATGGCTGAAAGAATGCCGTCTGCAACAGCGCGGCTAAGGCGTGCAAATCGTTCAAAGGCGGCGTAACGGGCAAGGACATGAGCAAGCGGTCAGACGAAATTTAACCCGACCTTAAAACATCACGCGCATGCCGTCTAGGGCTGCCAGCCAGACGTGATAAAAATCAGATGATTGTCGAACAGCACGCGGTTACTCACCCCTGTCTCTTCTTGCCACTGCTGCGTGGTGGTAAGCCTGTGTGCTGAGTCAACACACGGCCTTTGCTTGGACGTTGCGGCTGCATCCGCTGACCTTTGGCGCTGGTTGCGCTATTGCGTTTGACCGAATCACCTTCTTGGCTAGAGTTTTTCTTGCGGGCAGATTGGTATTCACCGTCTTTATTGACTGGTTGATTGGTCGGGATCAATTGATGTCGACCATTGCCGATCAAGTCCGCCCGTCCCATGCTTTTGAGGGCTTCGCGCAGTAGCGGCCAGTTGTTGGGATCGTGATAGCGTAAGAAGGCTTTATGTAGACGGCGGCGTTTTTCACCTTTGACAATATCCACCGTTTCGCTGTCCCGAC
>JAYXXU010000050.1:0-2174 GCA_036019135.1 Pseudomonadota bacterium
CTGTTGATCGCGTGCTTGTTGCAAGGTCTCGATCTGTGCCTGCAACGGTTGCAGCTTGAGCGCGACACTGGCGACTTCCAGATGTAGCTCGTTCAGCTCAGCTTGATCATCTGCTTGAGTCGTCAACCAACCGTTGAGCTGTTGCTCAAGCTGCTCGCGCTGTTGCTGCTGTGCCTGTAGCCGACTTTGCAATTGAGCGCGCTCAATTTCGATTGAACGTTGGGTAGCCTGCTGTTGCTTGATCTGTTGTTGTTGCTGTTGCCACTGTTGCGCCAACTGTTCAATCTCAGCCATGAGATGATGCTGCGTCTGTTGCGCAGCGTGCAATAACGCTTGATCGGTCTGCTGTTGTTGCTCAAGTTCAGCCAAACGCAGTTGGCGGGTTAATAACCCTTGTGGTCGCTGATCTTCCGTGGACTGTTGCACATTCAGCCGCCAGTCGATCCCCACCCAAAAGCCAGTCAGGGTCAACAAGGATTGTCCTGCTTGCAATTGCCCACGCAAGGCAGTTGCGATGGCTTCATCCGCTACCACCCCGACCCCTGCCCATAGACTGGTACACGGGGACAAGATCCAGTCGGTCAACGGATGCACACGGGGATCACTCAGTGGCACAATCGTTGCGTGCCCTGCCCGATAGTCCGCTTGACCACGATCTGGCCATTCGGCTGACTCAGGCAAGGCCAGTAACCAACGTGCCAACAAGGCCTCGATCTTCGGAGCATACTGTTGACCTGCATCACTCAACTGCAACTGCGACAATAACGTCTGAGACAGATCAACGGCGACTTCCTCCTGCTGGATATGTCGCAACGCTTGACACTCCGCTTGGCCTGCCGCTTGGCGTTGTTGTATCTCCATAAGGATTTGCTGCTGCTGATCACGTTGCACCTGTCGTGCCTGCTGCCGTTGCTCAAGCTGCTGTTGATCCAGCCAATGTTGTTCAAGCTGCTGCTGAATACTATCCCACTGTTGTGTAAGCTGTTGTAGCGTAGATTCAAGCGACTCAATCGCCAATTGTTGCTGTTGTTGCTGCAACTGTTGAATATGCTGCTGAGCGCGTTGCTGTTGCTTTTCGAGAGTTTGCTGCTGCTGTTGCAAACGCTGTTGTCGCTGCTGCAATTGCTGCCAGCGCTGTTGCTGCTGTTGATACTGTTGTTGCAGTGCTTGCCAATCCTGCTCTAACTGCTGCAACAGCTGTTGCTGATGCTGTTCATCAGGCAGTTCGGATAAGGCTTGGGTCAGATGCTGGACACTGACATGCAACTGCTGAAGGTTATGCTGATCTTGGTCAATCTGAGCCAATAGCTGTTGATCTTGTGCCTGCTGGCTCACCAACTGCTGGGTGATTTGCTGCTGTTGCTGTTCGGCTTGATCGGATTTGCTTTGTGCCTGTGCCAAGGCTTGCTCAGCCTGCTGCCATGCGACTTGCTCTGGTTCGGCCTGTGCCAGTAGCTCAGACAACATCTCACTGACGCGCTGCCACGCCTGTTCTGTCTCGGCCTGCTGCTCACGCAGCTCACGTAATTGCGCACCCCAATGCCCCAACTGCGCGGTATGTTGCTGTTGTTGCTGCTCGATCTGCCAATACTGTTGTGACCAGACCTCAAGCTGAAGCTGGCGTTGTTCGGCCTGTAACGCACGGTAGCGCTCCGCCGCCTGACTTTGACGCCTGAGACTGCGCATTTGACTGGCTAACTCATCAGCCACGTCTTGCAAGCGTGATAAGTTCAGGCGCGTATGCTCAAGATGCTGCTCGGTTTCACGCCGACGCGATTGATAGCGCGACACGCCCGCGGCTTCTTCTAAAAACACACGTAGATCATCGGGCTTGGCCTCGACCAAGCGATTAATCATGCCCTGCTGAATCACAGCGTAGGAACGTGAACCCAGTCCCGTCCCCAAAAAAATATCGGTAATATCGCGTCGCCGACAACGCTGACCATTTAAAAAATAATCAGAACGCCCATCACGGGTCACCTGCCGACGTACCGATAGCTCGGTATAATCGTTATATGCGCCGCCGAGTTTGCCGAAAGTATTTTCAAATACCAGCTCCACACTGGCTTGGCCGACAGGTTTTCGCTGACTCGTTCCCGCAAAAATCACGTCACTCATGGCATCGCCACGCAACTGACGTGCAGAAGACTCGCCCATCACCCAACGAATCGCAT
>JAYXXU010000051.1:0-15539 GCA_036019135.1 Pseudomonadota bacterium
ACTTGCCTACCAAGGCGTTGAACTGTTGCAAACAGGCCAGCACCTCGCAACAAGTCCCGCGACGGCAGTCACGACTGAATCAGCAATGCCTGACTGGCTTTAAAACGATCCATTGGGTTTTGGTCTGATCGAAGATGACACCAACAGATTCGACATAGAGCCCACTGCCGCTGATGTCAACGAAGCCGACACCGCTGACTGGGAGGATTTTGAGCCGATAGCACTGCCCAACGATGCACTGTCCATCCCTGCCCCCAACAACACCGCCATCACCGCGCCAGAGCTAATCCAACCCACGCCCGTCGCAACGGCAACAACGGGCTGGCAAGCACCTCAGCGCGCACAGCACGGTCAGCGCCAACTAATTCTGGATACCGAAACCACAGGCATCAACCCACTCACCGAACGCATCATTGAGATCGGCGTGGTCGAAATGGTCAATCGCAAGCCGACTGGCAACACCTTGCATGTCTACCTCAATCCTGAGCAGCCCGTCGGTGATTCGGTGGCAATTCACGGTATTACCGATGAATTTTTAGCAGACAAACTGCGCTTTGCTGATGTGGCCGAGGCCGTCAGTGCATTTTTGGTCGGCGCGGAAATCATTGCGCACAATGCCAGCTTTGATATGAATTTTTTAGAGGCAGAATTGCGGCGCTGTGGGCTACCTGCTTTGGCGGGTCAAGTGCAAGTCACCGATACCCTAGCCATCGCCAAGCGTAAACATGCAGGCCAAAAAAACTCATTGGATGCCTTGGTTCGACGCTACGACATCAAACCCCGTGATCGTACCTATCATGGCGCGCTGCTTGATGCTGAAATTTTAGCAGACGTTTATCTGGCGATGACTGGCGGTCAAGTCACCCTAGATATGACAGGTCAAACACAAGAGGACAGTGCCACGCCCAAAAGTCATCGGCGCTTTGCTGGTCGACAGATCCCTGTCATCGCAGCGCACGTGGCTGAATTGGCGCAGCACGATCAATGGCTCGACCAGCTCGAACAAGGCAAAGCTGCCGTGATGAGCCTCTGGCGGCAAGTCCAGCACGAGCTATGACTGCTGTTTCACGCGAGAACCTTAATACCTTGGCTAAAATATCAACAGACCGTCAACATTCTGAGCAAAAATCCACTAGCACGCTTGTCCCAAAAGCATTAAGGTTAAACCAATTTATTTGGGGGCAAGCGCATCTCGTGTCGCCCTAGCAAAATGCTCTAGCACAATTGACAGGAAGGAATCCATGCCCGCACCAACCACAACAGCCCAGCCAGCACACTTTGACGTGGCATCCCTGCATTTGGTTAAGCCCGAGATTGATCTATCACTCAGTCAGGTTGAATCGGTTTTGAGTGTGTTCGTTGATGACGACCAAAATACCGCAGGCCTGATGGATGCGGCTGAGTCCATGAGCCAAATTCATGGGATTTTGCGCCTACTTAACTTATTTGGTGCCAGCGAATTATCTGGTGCAATGGCAACCTTGCTCAAAGAAATTGCAGACAAGCCCGCTCAGACCAAAGAAGACCGCCTTGCCGCAATTGGAGAGGGCTTGATGGTGCTGCATCGCTATCTGGAATTCGTGTTGTTGCGCGAGACACTCCTGCCCCATCTGCTATTGCCGATTACCAATACCCTCAATCAATTGGCTGGACTTCCGTTGCTGCGTGAAGGGCATTTTTTAACGCCACACCTCAACCCTCAAGACCTGCAAAACGACGGCACAACAGCCGCCGCCCTGACCGACCCAAACAATGCTGCACTGATTCGGTTCCTACATCGCATGTATCGACACGGCTTAAATCATATCCTGATGGGCAATGCCAGCGCGGATGACTATCAACTGCTACAACGCGCAGGTTACGAAATGTCCAGACTTGCCCAAGGTGGCGCATCCGCCTTGTATTGGCAAGCTGCCCATAGTGCACTAACTCAACTAGAAGCCTGTCGTCCCCTGACAGCCAGTCGTCAACGGGTCTTAGGCCTGATCGAAAGACACTTTGCACAGCCACAAACGCAGCCACAATTGGCTGATCTGACGGATGTATTGGCACTTGGTGCTTGTCGCGATCACGCCGCTGCCGATACGTTACGCGAACAACTCCAACTACAACGCCAGATTGCGACCGATCAAACCAGCAGTGACTTGGCGCGCTTCTTATTCGGACCAAACGGTGAGGTCATCCATACCGTCAATGCACTGGTACATGGCGAAATCAATCAAATCAAACTCCAAATCGACAGCCTCATTCGCGGCGAACCTCTCGAAGAAGGTATTTCTGGTATCAGCGAGCGGATGGTGAATCTAGCGTACACACTGGATATGCTGAACCTCGGCGAAGCCGCTGATCAAGTTCGGCAGCAAGTGGAACAAGAACATGTCTGGTCAAAAGCAGATGATCAAACCAGCCTAAATCAATTGATGGATGCCCTAATGGTGGCCGAAAATGCCATGACCGTCCTCGATAAATCCTACACCTCTGGTACGGTCATGCTGCCACTGAATAACATGCTAATTTCGCTACACCAGCTTGATGAAGCGCGTGCCACACTGGTCAGCGAAAGTCGTGGCACCGTAGGTATGGCTATGCGCTCATTAATGTCTTATATCGAAAGCGATCATGACATGCTACATCTGGACAATGTGCCTGTTATGCTGCAAACCGTCAGCGGTGCGATGACCTTTTTGGAAGCCCCACGCGGCTCTCAGATTCTGCAACGTACTGCACAGTTTATCGCACGACGCTTTACCCCTGACCAACCACCCGCCACACCAGATGAGCTAGATCGTCTCGCAGATGCTTTAGTCTGTATTGACTATTATCTCGAAAGCATCGAAGTCAAAAAGCCCGCTGGAGAGCATCCATTTACTGTAGGCGAAAACAGTCTGACACTGCTGAGTCAGGCTGCTTAACCCCTGATGCCAACCATTGTTTATGGTCTGCTGTTCGTTGAGCAACACCTTGTGGTGGATGCTCAGTCTCAGCTACCCATTATCATTGATCCACAACCAGATGAGTTGTGGGTCAGTCAGACCTCACATGTGAGCTATGTGGCGCGCTGGGTCAATTCCACAGACATTCCTTATGGCTATCAAACCGTTCCGATTCGGCAACTTCTGCCGCAACTGAGTAGTCAGGAATTTGAGCGGATTTCTCGGGCATTTCAACTGCTCGAATGGCAACGCACTCATCGCTTCTGTAGTCATTGTGGCACGCCAACTGTACGACACACCCAAGGTGAGTTTGCCCAAGTCTGTCCTGCCTGTGGCCACACAGCCTATCCTCGGGTCAATCCCTGCGTGATCGTCGCGATTACCAAAGGCGAAACGATTTTGTTGGCGCGCGCGCATCGCTTTAGCACGCCGATGTTTAGCTTGATTGCTGGTTTTGTAGAAGTTGGTGAGACTTTAGAACAAGCCGTTGCCAGAGAAGTCAAAGAAGAAGTCGGACTGGATATTCAAAACATTCAGTATGTCAGTAGTCAGCCTTGGCCTTTTCCAACCAATATTATGATTGGCTTTACCGCTGAATATGCGGGGGGCGAGTTGCTACTGCAAGAAGACGAAATCGCCGAGGCACATTTTTATCCCTTTAATCAATTACCACTGATCCCCAGCAAAGGCAGTATCGCGCACAGCTTAATTCAACTGGTGACTCAATGACTCTCAGTGGCTTAATCAGCAGTCACACCCTTTGGATCATTGTCATCACCTGTGGCGTATCGGTTTGGGCATGGCAAAATACCATACTCATAAATCGGCTGATCATGTGGCCACCGTTGGTACAACAACGCGGTCAGTACGACCGATTTGTGACCCATGGTTTCGTCCACGCAGATGGTATGCATCTGCTGTTTAATATGTTTACCCTGTTTTTCTTTGGCCGTGCGATTGAAGTGTTTTATCGGCAATACCTAGGAGGAATGGGATTTGCACTGTTTTATCTCACGGCATTGGTTGCCGCCATGCTGCCCTCTTACTTACAACACCGCAATGATCCGCAGTATCGCAGCCTAGGTGCATCAGGCGCGGTCTCTGCGGTGCTGTTTGCCTTTGTGCTGTTTGCGCCGTGGTCAACGCTATATGTGCTGGTGATTCCGATTCCTGCGATTGTGTTTGCCACCCTCTATACGGCGTATAGTCTATTTGCACAACAGCGTGGCAATGACAACATCAACCATAGCGCCCATCTTTGGGGGGCTGCGTATGGTGTATTGGTCACCATTGCGCTTGAGCCTCGCTTACTCGCCAGCTTTATCCAAAAGTTACTCAATCCACCATTTCTGTAGACAGCAACGTTCAGTATTGCGCACGCACATCTTAATCAAACTGGCGACTCAGGGTTGAGCCGCCAACTTTTCATTTACAACACATAATCCGCCAACTGCCGTGCAATCAGCAGGCGCTGAATCTCGCTGCTACCTTCGTAAATTTGCGTAATCCGTGCATCACGGTACAGCCGCTCAACGGGATAGTCTTGTAGATAACCATAGCCGCCATGAATCTGGATCGCGCTTGAACAGACCCTTTCAGCTATCTCCGAGGCAAACAGCTTGGCCTGCGACGCTTCCGACAAACACGGCACGCCAGCCGTGCGCATTTTAGCCGCTTGCAACACCATCAGCCGTGCCGCATTAATCTGCATCTGCATATCCGCCAATAAGTTACCAACACTCTGATGCTGGATGATCGGCTGGCCAAATTGCACCCGATCCCGTGCATAACCCAACGCTGCCTCAAATGCTGCCCGTGCAATGCCAACTGCTTGTGCTGCAATCCCGATGCGTCCGCCTTCTAGATTGGACAATGCTATCGCCAAACCCTTACCTCGTTGTCCCAACAGATGATCTGCTGGAATTCGACAATCAGTCAGACTGATCGCACAAGTATCTGAGGCACGAATGCCAAGCTTCTTCTCAACTCGACTCACCTCGAACCCTGCGGTATTGGTAGGCACAATAAACGCCGATAAGCCTTTTTTGCCGAGCTCTGGATCAGTCACCGCAAACACAATCGCCACTGAAGCGCGCTTGCCGTTGGTTACAAACTGCTTGCTGCCACTCAGCACCCAATGATCACCTTCTAATACGGCGCGAGTCTTGAGGTTATTGGCTTCCGAACCAGCATGTGGCTCAGTCAAACAAAAACAACCAATCGCCCGACCACTGGCCAAGTCAGGCAGCCAACGCGCCTGCTGTTCTGACGTGCCATACTGCAAAATGGGGCCACAGCCGACCGAGTTATGCACGCTCATCAAGGTACTGACCGCACTGTCACCAGCGGCAATTTCCTCGATTGCCAAAGCATACGCGGTATAATCAGTATACGAACCACCCCATTGTTCTGGCACAATCATTCCAAGCAGACCCAACTGCCCCATCTGGGCAACCATCGCATCAGGCAATGCACCTGCTTCATCCCATGCAGCGGCGTTCGGACGCAATTCTTGACGGGCAAACTCACGCGCCATGTCACGAATCATGCGCTGCTCATCAGTCAACTCAAAATCTAAATTCAACAGATCCCCCTTGGTATCTAGTGTATAAAAAACAATCTGTAGGACGTTCAGGGACGACGTGCTTGGAACTGTTTGAGCCATGGATGGCGAGTCTTCCAAGCACATGGGCTTTTGCTTACTTTTGGCCTGTCAAAAGTGAGGCCAGCCGCAGGCATAAAACAGATAGCAATCCTCTACCATAAGAGCCACCGCAAACATGCCAATTAGCCGAAACTAAACCTTCGCCTGATACGCCTGAATAATTGCCGAAAAATCCAACTGCCCATTGCCCTGCAAACTAAACTGCTGATACAACTGCTGCGCTAGCGCACCCAGCAACAGAGGCTGACCGACTTTTTTGGCAGATTCAGTGGCAAGCCCAAGATCTTTGAGCATCAAATTGCTGCCAAAGCCACCGCTATAACCGCGCGATGCGGGCACATTCGGCATCACATCAGGATACGGATGGTAAACCTCCGAACTCCAACAGCGTCCACTTGAGCTGTTAATCACCTGCGCCAACACTTTCGCATCCATTCCTAGCGCTACACCCAAGGTCATCGCCTCAGATAAACCAATCATGCTAATCGCAAGCAGCAGATTATTGGCGACTTTAGCGACCTGTCCAGTGCCCACAGCACCACAATGAATAATATTTTTGCCCATTGCAGCCAGTATTGGCTGCGCCTGCGCAAATACTGCTGCATCGCCGCCGACCATAAAGGTTAATGTCCCTGCCGCTGCTCCTGCTGTGCCACCAGAAACCGGCGCGTCCAGCATTGGATTGCCTCGAGCTTGCGCAGCCGCTGCGACCTGTCGAGCGGTATAGGGATCAATGGTCGAGCAATCAATCAGCAGCACTGTCGGTGCAACGTGCGCCAACACGCCATCTTCACCACAATAGACCTGCTGCACATGGGTTGCGGCGGGGAGCATAGTGATCAGGACATCCAGATTAAAACGCGCCAACTCCGACACCGAGCTAGCGACGCTTGCGCCTGCTTCGGCCAATTCACGCACAGCGTTGGCATTCAAATCGAAGACCTGCACGCTATGTCCAGCCTTCAGCAAGTTTTGCGCCATCGGCGCGCCCATATTGCCTAGACCAATAAAACCGATTCTGCTGCTCATGCTGACTCCTTATATTCTATGGGTACTCAACTAAGAAAAACCTCACGGCGCAAACTGGCAGTGGTTTTTTCATTACAGTTAAATAGCAAGCTTCCTTACTTTTGAAAGGACAAAAGTAAGCACGAACAGCGCTGCTGTAAGCTCTTTTCGTGCAAAACTCTCCATCCTGAGCAGCACTGCTGCGCAAGGAACAATTGCACTCATGCATCCCGTACGAAAACCTCTACGCAGAACAAAAAATCTTATTTCAAACTAATCGTGGTGTTCACTGCGCTGACCACATCATCCTCAAACCAACGTGCGGTCACAGTTTTGGTTTGGGTATAAAACTGCACCGCTTGCTTGCCATACGGGCCTAAATCGCCAAGCTTGGATGCGCGTGAACCCGAAAACGAAAACATCGGTACAGGCACTGGAATCGGCACATTAATCCCAACTTGACCGACATCAATCTGCTCTTGGAACTGCCGTGCTGCTGCACCAGACTGGGTAAAAATCGCCGTGCCGTTGCCATTTGGATTGGCGTTAATCAACGCAATCGCCTCATTCAGGCTATCTGCGGCCATCACACACAGCACAGGGCCAAACACCTCTTGTTGATAGATGCGCATATTCGGCGTGACATCGGCAAAAATTGTCGGCGCGACAAAATTACCCTGCTGATACCCCTCAACCTGTGGTTGACGGCCATCCAATATCAATCGCGCACCTTCGGCCTCGCCCGCCGCAATCAGCGCTTCAACCCGTGTTCTGGCCTGACACGAGATCAGAGGGCCAATATCGGTATTCGGCTCATGCCCCGCACTCAGACGCAACTGCTTCGCTTTATCCGTCAGTTCATCTAGCCATTGCTGTGCAGCACCGACTAGCACGACCACCGACAACGCCATACAGCGCTGCCCTGCCGCGCCAAACGCTGCGCCGACCAGTTGATTTAAGGTTTGGGCTTTATGCGCATCCGGCATCACGATGGCGTGGTTTTTTGCACCCATCATGCATTGCACGCGCTTGCCATGTTGACTAGCACGGTTATAGACATGCGTGCCGACACGGGTCGAACCTACGAACGAAATCGCTTTAATCTGCGCATGGTCACACAGCGCATTTACCACTTGTTCGCCGCCATGCAGCATGTTCAGCACACCCGCTGGAATACCCGCTTCCAAGGCCAACTCGACCAAGCGCGTGGTCACCATCGGGTCTTGCTCAGACGGCTTCAACACAAAGGTATTGCCGCAGGCAATCGCCATCGGAAACATCCACAGCGGAATCATCGCCGGAAAGTTAAACGGGGTAATCCCCGCGCACACACCTAGCGGCTGAATCAGGGTATAGGTATCGACGCCACTGGCGACGTTGTTGGCCAGTTCACCGAGTTGTAAATTGCCGATTGCCGCGGCATGTTCGACCACTTCTAGCCCGCGAAACACATCACCTTCGGCATCCGCCAACGTCTTGCCTTGTTCGGCAGTCAGTAGCGCAGCAAGCTCAGCCATGTTGGCACGAATTAACGCTTGGTACTTTAAAAAAATCCGCGCACGCACGCCAATCGCGGTCTGCCGCCAACTGGCAAACGCCGCTTGTGCGCTGGCAATTGCCGCATCCACCTCCTCTGTTGTGGCAAATGGTACGTAGGCCAGCACTTGCTGAGTAGCAGGATTGATCACCTTGCCCCACTGCTCAGTGGCGGACTCAACCCACTGACCGTTAATCAGTAATTTTAGGCGGGGAATCTCGAGATCAGATGAGGGATGGTTCATGTGGCAATCCTGCATTAAAAAATAATCCAACCTCATACTAATCGTGCAAAATCACCAATACAACGCGATAAAATGCCGCCATACTGTGCATAAATGCACAACAAAGACACCCACATCAAACCGAGCGATTGATATGAATTGGGATCATCTACGCTATTTTTTACAAGTGGCACGCAGTGGCCGCCTGCTGCATGCTGCTGAAAAGCTAGGGGTTGAACATACCACCGTCGCGCGCAGGATCAGCCAGCTTGAGCAGCAGCTTGGACAAACTTTATTTATTCGCGCTCGTCAAGGCTACCAACTGACTGAATCTGGCAGACAACTGCTGATTCAAGCAGAACGGATGGAAGATGCCAGTGTTTGGATCGAACAACAGATCGGCAACACAGATAATGGCATGAAAGGCTTGGTCAGGGTGGCTGCCACCGAAGGTTACGCCACCAGTTTTTTAGCTCAGCACTTATCGAACCTTGCAATACAACATACTGATCTTTCTATTGATTTATTGGCAATGCCGCGTTTACTCAATCTATCACGCCGCGAAGCCGATATTTTGATTACTATCGAACGCCCGCCACAGGGTGCGCTAGTCATCACCAAGCTGACCGACTACGCCCTACATCTGTATGCCACGCCAGACTATTTGGCCACACATGCACCGATTGCGCAGATCAACGACCTAAAAAACCATACCTTTATCAGCTATATCGATGACCAACTGATCAGCCCCAGCCTGAATTATTTGCATGAGGTTTGTCAGCCTGAGCGGATTGCTTTACGCAGTACCAGTCTATCAATTCAGCAGCAAGCAGCATTGGCAGGTCTTGGCATTGCGATTTTGCCTGCATTTATGGCGGTGCAGCAGCCTACATTACAAGTAATTTTGCCGCAGCAGATACGGATTATGCGTACATTCTGGATGCTGATGCCAGTCGAACAGCAAGAGGTGGCACGTACGCGATTGACATGGAATTTTATTAAGCACGTGACCCAGCAACATCAAGCGCTGATGTTGGGACAACACCAATCAATAAACCAAAAAAACCCGCCGTAGCGGGTTTAGACAACCACAGAACAGTGACTTAAAACGTATCACGCTCGAAGGTTGCCGAGACTTTATGAATACTCAAATCAGCACCCTGAAACTCAGATTCCGCATCCAAACGAATGCCCAACACAGCCTTTAGCACCCCATAAATCACCAAGCCTCCGAGCAGGGCGATTACCACACCTAGCACCGTACCAATCAACTGCGACATCAGCGACACGCCGCCCAACCCGCCGAGTGCTTCTAGTCCAAAAATCCCCGCTGCAATGCCACCCCATGCGCCGCACACGCCATGTAGTGGCCATACGCCCAGCACGTCGTCGATTTTTAAGCGATTTTGAGTAAAGGTAAACAACCAGACAAACATCGCGCCAGCAATTGCACCAATCCCCAAGGCACCAATCGGATGCACCAAGTCTGAACCTGCACAAATCGCCACCAAACCCGCCAAAGGGCCATTATGCAAAAAGCCAGGGTCATTCCTGCCAACCCATAACGCAGTCAATGTTCCGCCGACCATCGCCATCAGCGAGTTCAGTGCAACCAGACCCGAAATCGCTTCCAATCGCTGCGCACTCATCATGTTGAAGCCAAACCAGCCCACGATCAGAATCCACGAACCTAATGCCAAGAAAGGAATCGAAGACGGTGGATGCGCCGCAATTCGACCATCATTGCCATAGCGACCACGCCGCGCACCGAGTAAAATCACTGCGGCCAAAGCAATCCAACCGCCGACTGCATGCACCACGACTGAACCCGCAAAATCATGAAAGGGAAATCCAAAGGTTTGGGTGAGCCAATCTTGCACACCATAACTGCCGTTCCAAATCATACCCTCAAAAAACGGATACAGCAGCGCCACCAACAAGAATGTCGCAATGAGCTGTGGTCTAAATTTGGCTCGCTCTGCAATCCCACCCGACACAATCGCTGGAATCGCCGCCGCAAAGGTCAGCAAAAAGAAAAACTTCACCAACTCATAACCGCTGTTTTGCGTCAGCACCTCAGCCGCGCCAAAGAATGTCACACCATATGCCAACCAATAACCAATAAAAAAATACGCTATGGTTGAGACCGCAAAATCACTGAGGATTTTTGTCAGCGCGTTGACTTGATTTTTGGTACGCACTGTACCCAATTCTAAAAATGCAAAACCTGCATGCATGGCCAAAATCATCACTGCGCCAATCAGCAGGAATAGCACATCAGGGCTACTGCTATTCATCACCGCTCCCAATTACTGATTAAAGATGCGCGATAGTGCCGCAAGCATGCGGCATTTGACAATTTTTATTCGACACACTGCATCAACTCATGGCAATCAGGCCAGCATTGCACCTCAGGTTTTATTCAGAAAAATAAACAGATTGTGCCGCAACAAATGTTCCAACATGCAGCTCAGTCAATGCAGGCAATGCTTGATAGCCACCCGCCAGCACGAACACAATCGGAATACCGTGTTGCTTGGCAAAATCAAACACCAACCGATCCCGCTGATATAAGCTTTCGCTATCAAACCAGTCCGACCCAAATGGATCAAGCTGATGACAATCCATCCCTGCTTGATAAATCAACAAATCTGTTTGCCATGCCAAAATCTGCGCAAAACCCGCTTCAAGAGCCGCCTGATATTGCTCAAAACTGCCGTGATCTCGTGGAATCCATGCATTCACGCTGCGCTCATACTCGCGGCAGCCGTAACTCAAACCAAAAATTGTGTAGTTAAATAAATTCTCAAGGCTTCGGGTAAATTCTGCCGTGCCATTGCCACCATGCTGATCACAATCCAGCACAAACACCCGTTTTTCGGGATACTGCTGTGCCAACAAGGCCAAACCATTAAAGGTGCAATACCCACCGCCATAGTCATATTCAGCATGATGAAAGCCTTGTGCAATATTGGCAGCAATGCCTTCACGTAAGGCGATTTCGGCTGCGCACAACTGTCCACCATGAATATACAGTACCGCATCACGCAACTGCTCATTCCAGATAAACCGTTGTGATTGTGCCAATGGCGCTTGACCTGTCAAAAACGCATCGACAAAATCAGGATTATGCAACCGCCGCAAAATCTCTGGGTCAATTGGATCAGGCTCGACTAGCGTAGCCACGCCACGCGCTTGTACCGCCTCCGCCACCGCAGTGAGTTTTTCCATGCTATTAGATTTGGTTTTGGCGTAGTAATGCGGCGAATAACACGCTTTTAGCATGTGTAGATTCCTATAGTTGTGCCAGAGCAATCGCCATCAACTGCTCAACTGTCGTGGTTTTTGGGCTAAACAACCCATTCGCCACTTGCTGATCGAAATGTGCATTAAAAGCGCGTTTGCGATTGGCGGGCGATACCGCCAGTGTAGTTAAGCGCAATAAGTAGAACCCATCGCAATGATCTGCTGACAAAATCTGGCCAGCAATCTTGCGAGCTGCCCGCAGACTGGCGCGCTCAGGATCATATTGTGCTGCCAACAAGCTGCCGACAGGCAGACAGACCCCATTCAACATCAGCGGAACCAAACTGATGCAGGAATGATCGTCGCCCATGTTGAGCTTTTCGAGCAACAACGGCTGACCTGCTGCATCGACGATAATATTCACCTGACCTTTGCGTGGGGTCATGTCATGCGCAATATCCAAAAAAAACTTTTCAGCCATCGGACAGGAACCAACTTTGGGCTTTTCGGTCAGCACTTGTAATTCGGTTAAGCCCAACGCTGCGGCATCTCGCGGCAGAATCGTATCAATGATCAATTGCACGATCAGGCGGCTTTCTTCAAGCGACACGCACTCGATCATCTGACGCAACTGGCGCTGCCACTGCATCTCTTGCTGGAGGCTATGCAACAGACTGCCCTGCGTCATCATCTGTGACTCAGCGTCTAATCGCGCGCACAAATCCGCCCGTTGATCCAGATTGCGCCAATTGTGAATCTCCAAACCATAGCTACTGGCCGCACTGAGCAGGGTATACAAAGGCTTACTCGGATGATCCGCAAACAGGCGCAAGTCCTCAAACCCATTGGCACTACGCGGCTGATTGATCCGTTCAGCTAGCACCCGCGTTGCCTGCGTGTAACCACAACCACGCCGTTCGGTCTGATGGGTATAGTGTTCGCTCAACATCTCGACCAGATTTTTGGCCAACGCCAGTTGTGCGGTCTCAAATGCAGTGACAACCTCATGTGCCATGACGGGATCTGATCTCAGTTGCTGTTGATTCATGGCTGCCGCTTCCTTATGGCAATTCGATGACGTCGTTGAGTATAGGATTTCAATTGCGGCAACCGCAAGGTGTTACGGTTTGAGAGGATCTGGCCAATCACGTCAAATTAGATGAATGTAAATATTATTACGATTACGCTGCTCCAACCCTACCTACTTGATCTGTTAACATTTGGGTCGTTAATGATCCAGCCTCGATCAGCACATGCTGCTTGGACAAAACTGGGGGAGCCTGCGACAATTAAGGTATAAGGTACAGGCCAACGATTTCGATCTGGCCGAATAATCAAAAATTTCAAATTATCATCACCGAATATATAACTGTGATCTGCATCCAACAAGCATAAGTCCAAGTTTTGACTATCTTCAATAGATTTTTTATCTGTGTCAAAGATCATCACATCGAAGTCATCAGCTAGGTTCATGTGATCCACCCAGCAGCCATATAGTTTTTTGACATCAATTAAATTTAATGCATGTGATAGATTTTCAGCGTCCTCCTGAAAAATCTGGTTATCATCAAGTGTGGCATAAACCCAACCCTTAACCTGTACTGCGGATACATTAAGGTCTAGACCATTGGCTAAACTCAGAATATCGCTTTTGATTACAGCGTGCTGGTCGAGTCGTCTAAACTTAATGTATTCAACCATGAAAAACCTCCGTTTTTGTGTATCTCTTTGGCTGATATTTAGTCGTTATAACGACAATATAAGCATACCACCCATACGCTGACACAGATCCGCACCGTTGCAGCACTGTGCCACTTATCTGACCAAATTTTTGTTACACTACGCGGCGCATTTTTGCGGCTTTTCTTGTTTTGTTGTGGTTTTTGCCTAGGAATTTTGCCATGTCTGCACCGACGCTTTCCCCAGTCTATCAGCAACTGCGTGCGCTGTTGTCGCAACGCATTCTGATCATCGACGGTGCGATGGGCACGATGATTCAGCGGCATAAGTTAGAAGAAGCCGACTATCGAGGCACGCGCTTTGCCGATTTTGCCCACGATGTCAAAGGCAACAATGACTTGTTGGTACTGACCCAACCGCAGATCATCAAAGGCATTCACCAGCAATACCTCGAAGCTGGCGCGGACATCATCGAAACCAACAGTTTTAATGGTACGCAGATCTCCATGGCTGATTACCACATGGAACATCTGGTCACCGAGATTAACCGCGAAGCGGCTCGACTCGCCCGCGAAGCTTGCGACGAGATGACCGCACGCACACCAGACAAACCGCGCTTTGTCGCGGGCGTGCTAGGCCCCACCTCACGTACTTGCTCGATTTCACCGAACGTCAACGATCCTGCCTACCGCAATGTGACCTTTGACGAGCTGGTCACCAACTATATCGAAGCGACCCACGCACTGATTGACGGCGGCGCGGATATTATTTTGATCGAAACCGTGTTTGATACCTTGAACTGTAAAGCAGCGATTTTTGCGGTCGAGGAGGTATTCGAACAACGCGGCCAAGCCCTGCCGATCATGATTTCTGGCACGATTACCGATGCCTCAGGCCGTACATTATCTGGTCAAACCGCCGAAGCGTTTTGGAATTCGGTACGGCATGCCCAGCCGTTGCTGTCGATTGGGTTTAACTGTGCGCTGGGCGCAGATGCGATGAAACCGCACGTCAAAACCGTCAGTGACAAAGCCAATATTTTTGTTTCAGCACACCCGAACGCAGGCTTACCGAATGCCTTTGGTGAGTATGATGAAACGCCAGAGCAAACCGCTGAATTTATCCGTGAATTTGCCGAAAGCGGCATTATTAATATCACGGGTGGCTGCTGCGGGACGACCCCAGAACACATCGCCGCCATCTATAACGTGGTCAAAGACTTCGCGCCACGGACACTGCCCGAAATCGAACCTGCCTGTCGGTTATCTGGTTTAGAGCCGTTTAACATCACCAAAGATTCGCTATTCGTCAACGTCGGCGAACGCACCAACGTGACTGGCTCAAAGAAATTTGCCCGCTTGATCCGCGAACAAAACTACACCGAAGCACTCGAAGTCGCGCTCGACCAAGTGCAAGGCGGCGCACAGATCATCGACATCAACATGGATGAGGGCATGCTCGATTCCGAAGGTGCGATGGTACAGTTTCTCAACATGATCGCGTCTGAGCCAGACATCTCGCGCGTGCCGATCATGATTGACTCGTCCAAGTGGGAAATCATCGAAGCGGGTCTGAAGTGTGTGCAAGGCAAGCCCGTGGTCAACTCGATCAGCCTAAAAGAAGGCCATGCTGAGTTTGTCGAAAAGGCCAAATTATGCCGACGCTATGGCGCGGCAGTGATCGTGATGGCGTTCGATGAACTCGGACAAGCCGACACCGCAGCACGCAAACGCGAAATCTGCGAACGCTCGTATCGGGTGCTGGTTGATGAGGTCGGCTTTCCGGCGGAAGACATTATTTTTGACCCGAACATTTTTGCGGTCGCCACTGGCATCGAAGAACATAATAACTATGCAGTTGATTTTATTGAAGCGACTGACTGGATTAAACAAAACCTACCGCATGCGATGATTTCCGGTGGCGTGTCCAACGTGTCGTTTAGCTTCCGTGGTAACGAACCGGTGCGCGAGGCGATTCATGCGGTATTCTTGTATCACTGCATCCAAAAAGGCATGACCATGGGCATCGTCAACGCTGGACAGTTGGCGATTTATGATGATATTCCAGCCGAATTAAAAATCGCCGTTGAAGACGTGGTGCTGAATCTACGTGCAGATGCAACCGACCGCCTGCTAGAAATCGCTGAAAAATATCGCGGTGATGGCGCAGTACGTCAGGCCGAAAATCTCGAATGGCGCGAACTACCGGTTAATAAACGACTTGAATATGCGTTGGTTAAAGGCATTA
>JAYXXU010000052.1:0-1003 GCA_036019135.1 Pseudomonadota bacterium
TCCAATGCCGCCTGCTGTTCCCTTGTCAACGAGCCCACTGTGCGTGCATACCACAGACGCTGAGCAAGCTTTTTTTCCTCAGCACTGGCCGTCTTTGCCCGTCTGGGCACGTGGCCTAGCTGGATAATTTCATCCATCAGCCGCTCCATAACGGTAGGCGTGACACGTTTCTCCTCATGGTGCACGTTTTTTGACATCATAGGGATGTGGTCTAGCTGGACAATGTCATCCACCAACTTCTCCTCACCGCCACACCACTGCCAGCGCGAGGTGCCAGCGCCAGAACAAGCCAAGCCTCCAGAATCCGATGGAACACACGCGGCGCAGGTGGCGGCTCTCGCAGTGCTGCTCGTCACAGCGCAGGTGGCAGTGCTCGCAGGCTGAGAAGCACCGTGACTGTTGCCCGTCTCAACTTGCCGAGATCCTTTGCCGAAGGCAGCACGGCCAGTGCCAGACCCCGCAGGCCCTCCTGACCCGCTGCTGCCCAGCATTGTCTCACACGAGTGCCAGAAGTATGCGCGAATCGGATGGCTAGCTTGAGGCAAAATAAGCACATCGATTGTGAGGAGCATGTAATGATTCTTGTAATGTGTTCAGCAATCTGGTGAGAAATCTGTATAAGAATCTGTGCCTGTATATGCATTCGTAAATGTATACGTACCTATATCTGTATCTGTACAGGCAACCACAACCAACCAGTTAACCCAAGCCGCCACCGCCAAACTTCAGCCAATCACCCACCCCAAGCAGCCACATGCAACCACAGACAACAACCTCATCCAAGCAGCCACAGGGAACCAGTAGCGACCACAAGCGACCACTTAATACAAGCACCCACAAGCAATCACATGCAACCAATTATACACCTGAATATGCATATGTATATGTGCCTGAACGTGTACAGGTGCGCTAGCACAAGCAGGCAGAGTAGCACAAGAGTCACGAGGCATGTAGGCAAGCGATTCACGTGATTGGCAAAGGTCAAGCCGCACCAACCACGTTA
>JAYXXU010000053.1:0-10504 GCA_036019135.1 Pseudomonadota bacterium
CTGATCAATCGTCATGTCATTGCTTGGCATGAACTGCATCAATCTCAAACGATCAGCACCCAGCACTCCATTGCTCAGTGGTGACCGTGCTGTCAGGCTGGCGTTAAAGAACGGCCATGCATTAGCAGCAAAGACCTTCTTACGTTTCATCTGTGTGACTTGGTTTTGCAGCGCAATAGCTGCTCCGCCCAGTACAGCATTTGGATTGATCATGCTGCACCTCGCGCAATCTTGACCCGTGCATCACCTTGCACCGCCAGCACTGGCCATGTGTGCTGCAATACTGCCGACTGTGTGCCGCCAACTGTCAGCGTTACGATAGTTTCCATGTCTTCCCAGTCATCACCCGCGAAGCCGCCCCGAACCTCCACAGTCTGACCCGCTGTACCGTATGCGCGGTATGTGTAGACCGAGCCTGTGCCGCTTGGTTCAATAATGACAGGCGTTGCAGCTTCACCACTAAAGACCATAAAAATACTAGTTTGCTTGCTCATACAATCACCCATCCCGCCCCATCAAAACGATAGTCATCGCCTTCATCATCGACAAAAACACGCCAGCCGCGCACTGGCGTATAAAACGCCCAGCCATCTGCAAAATAGACGGCGAGATCGTCTTCGTGCGTCGCCCAATCGCCTGTCGCTGTTGCAGCGACGATGTAGGTGTCACCAACCGCTGGGCTGACGGGTGGTGCGCTCAAGTCTTTATCAAGCGCAACAGACTGCGTTAATGCGCTCAAGCGGCGCAGGTTCGCATTCATCGCCGCGCCCCAAGCGTTGTCGCCAAGCGCAAAATCACCCGTTAAGCCGATACCGCCTAGCCCACTACTCATGCCCCACCCCAATTGCTGCCAAACTCAAAACCAAACCCGCCATAGTTGCGCTCAAAGCGATGACTGTGCGACTGATACGACTCGATGCCGTCACGCACGGCCAATAGCTCCACCGTGAGATGCGTCTGCATGCCGCCACAATCGGTCAGCTCATCTTCGATAGGGTATGTATAGCTCGTGCCAGTCAACCCAGTCACACTGCGACACAGCACGCTATCTTGGTCATAGATGCGGATTGTGTATGTCACATCAGGTTCAGGCGTTACGCTGGATTCGTCTTGTGCGAGCAGATAGACAGTCTGTTGTAGGCGGTTACGATGCGCCCACGACACCGTGACAGCGCGATCAACTTCAGCAGGTAGATAGTCGCTATTTAATCTAAACAGCGCAGGTGGATAGGGCTTGTTGTGGCGGGCGACAATCTCGATGCTATCAATCGGCGCGTCATCGTCGGCCAGCACGTCTGTAGTGGTGGCCGTAATGACCTTGGCGTCAATCAGTGCGCCATCTGGATATGCTTTTGGATCCAGTGCCTCAAAGCCTTCAGCAAAAAATAGCTTGCTGCCAGTTGCATGAGCCTGTGGGACGGTATCAAGCACGCCACGCGCAATAGTCAGCAATCCAGTGTCGAGATCAATGTCGTCAAGGCGCACATACTCAGAGCCGATGATTGCGTAATCGCCTTCATCAATCCCGTCAAGACTACCGACGATTGATATATTTACCGCGCTAAACTCCTCGATCACCAAGTCGCTTAAAATGGTCGCCACAGCACAATGCGCAGCGGTATCAACAGCGACAAAATCAGCACTGCCGACCCGTGTTTTTAGCGTGTAATCGACAGTAGCAGTGGCATGCTGCTGCGCATAAATCACTGCATAGCCGTCGTCAGGCTCAACAAAACTGAGATCGGCCGCAGTCATACTGGTGGCCAAATCGTAGTAGGTCGCTTCGGTCAATAGCCGCGCTGGTGATGGTGCTGGCGGTGCGAGTGGATTGATCCAGCCCTGATCTTGTTGTGTGCCGTAGCTGCTGATGGGCAAGCCAAATGCGTCCTCAGTCGCTTCCACGGTGATCATGCCGTTTTCGAGCGTACCAGTGCTAACGGTAATGACCCGTAGTACCACGCCAGACAAGCCAAGCTTTGGCCAGTCCAATACAAAGACATCGCCTTGCAATAGATTCCACGCTTGCCGATTAACAGTAAATTTAGCCTTTGCTAGTGGTGACGACCGAGCAAGCAGATCGCGAATAGCAACGCGTTGGGCAATGTCGTGGCTATTGATGCCGCTATAATTGATCTTCTGACTAACGACCTGTGCCTGTGCCTGCACGTTGGCCAGATCATGCACGGTGACTGCGGTTTCCTTGCGGGTGTCAGGGTCTGTATAGGCAACGGTCAATTCGTTTATGGTTTCGCCCCATCCCGCCCGCTGAAATGATTGCAGCTCAGACACGTTGCTTGGGTCGAAAACAGGCAGTTCTTCAATATCATAGTCAGCGCGGATCAGCTTAATCTGATACTTGCCCGTCTTCGGATCAATGCGCAGCGCACCACCAATATGATCAAACACGATCTGGATAAATGCTTGGATCGTGCTCTGTTGGTTCCACATGAGCGACAGGCCAAAGCCTTCGTCATACAGCGTATCTGCCGCCGCTGCAAAGCTCACTGTGTCTATAATCGCGGTTGGATAGCCCATGCCCCATTCGGTATCTGTAATGCACTGATACACGATATGAGCAGGGTTCATATCGACGCCAATTGCAGCCTTTTCAGAATACCAGACTGGCGTGTTCCAGCCCGACAGCACTCGACTGACTAACACCTGCCAGCCTTTTAAGTAAGGATTATTTGCAGAGATCAGCCCACGAAAGACAATCGCAAAGATGCCACGAAATGCAGGGATTGAGCTGCCAAGTGCAGCGGTCAGCAAAGGGCTACGGCCTTGCGTCTGCTCGCCCATGCAGATTTCAGCAGTGCCGCTAACCCCACCCTCTTTTTCGTCACCGCCAAAGATATGCCACGCGCGAATAGGGATTGTTGTTGATGACGTAATGGTGTCGCCATCAACAATGTTAGACCTTAGTCGCCTTGCCGCCTCTTGCAGCAACTTTTTCCAACCACTTACACCGCTATCTGGTGGTGGTGGCGTGGTATCAATGCCTTTCCATACAGCACGGTCATCCACGTCAATCTGACTGACAGCATCAACTGGACCATGACAAAATCCCATGTGGATGGTCAGGCCATACCTATAACCCACCGTCTGTTTTTTCTTTTTACCACTGCTCATGTCTGCTGAGCCTCCCGCTTTTTGGCTTGTTCAACTGTCTTGACTGCCATTGCATCCCCAGTGGCCAGCAGCGTGTCTGCATCAAGGCCACTGCGCACAAACTGACGATAATCCAAGCCATGCTGAGCAAACCATTCGCGTGCGCCTTTGCTGCAATAGCCAAGCGCGCGCATGTCCGCATAGATCACAATCATTTTTTGCCACCGCTTTTCTGGATCGGCTCGTTATACAACTGGCCAAACCACAGCACGTTAGGGCCTGTGATTCGCACCGTGCCGAACACCACGGGGATTGGTCGGCCTTCCTCCGCTGTCGGTGCATCAAAGTCGGCCAGTTCGGCAGGCTTTGGCACTTCGGGCTTGGGCATCATTGCCGCAGAGATAAACGCGGAAACGATCAGGATGCCGATGTATGCAAATATGGACATATCAAAATCCTTAAAAAATTGAGCCGCCAAAAGGGTTCTTTGTCGGGATATATGGCATGCCGCCGTAGTTGAGTGAGTTGTTAAATTTGCTGTGACAGGTTGCTAGGCTGTGATCGCAACCCGCATATGCAGTCACTGCATCACCCGCCTCCAGCTCGTACAGCGGCAGATTGATCGTGATCGTGTCGCCGACATGCTCGGTGATAAAACGGCGCTCTGAGCCAAACTCAATGAAACCACCAGCAAAGTAGCCATCTGCAAACCCATCAAATGCCGCACTGGTGAGTGCGGTACCAGCCACTGCCGACAGTGTGGCTACAACATCAAATGACGATTTATTGACCCCACAGGCTGTGCCATACAGGACGTGCGGACATTGGCGCTGATACATGCGCCGCAAGCCGACCCGCTGCAAACTACTGCTGATCGGCTCACAGTTCAGAGATGCAGTAGCACCTGTCCAATCACAGTTGAGCACCCGACCCGACCAAATCACCGCACCGTCACTGTCGCCTGCGTGGAAGCGATGCACTGTGACGACAATCACGTCGTTCGGCGGCATCACGCGGAATAAGTCCGCAATCGGAAAGTCGCGCACCACCGACATTTTTAGATTGTTTCGGCCTTTCTCTGTCGTAAAGTCGATGCTGCCGCGCTGGATCAAGGCTGGCTGCCACAAATAGCTGTTGTACAGTTGGGTCGTTTTGGCACTGGTAACGCGCAGCAGGTTTGCGCCCCAAACAAATTCATATAGTTCAATCGGCTCGCCTTGTTGGCGGCTGATTTCGCGCACGTCATACGTCATCGTTGGTTGTCCTCCAATTTGCACGCACGTCGACGTAATCACCCCACGACCAAGCCAGTTCGATGGCGTCGGTATCAAGTCGGCAGTAACTCATCAAGCTGATGCGCTCGATGTCAGCAGGTGCGACAGCAACGCCCAGCGCCGTGTCTAGCGTGATCTGCTCGGTCTGTGGGTCAATGACGGTCGAGGCGGTAATGCGGCGATAGAGGATGATGCCGCCCGATAGCTCGATGCGCAGATCGCGGCGGTTCTTATCGATTTGGTACAGGTCAGTGTAGCCGTGGTTGCCGACATTGATTTGCAAGCTGCTGTCGGTGACAGGGGCAACTAGATCAAAGTCAGGTAAAAATGATGGTAGCCAAATACCTTTGAATCGGCCACGCTGCGCATACAGCCAGCCACGAAATGCGCTGATCTGCGCACGACTGGCCAACACCCAATGATGCGATTGAACCAGTACAGGCTGCCCAGTTTCGTCGTCGCGGTACATGCCGCCAATTTGAAAATCAACGACAGACATTTTGCGTTGGTAGTCGACGGTAATGTCGTCCATCCAGTTGCTAGGCATTGTCAGCACAGGCTCACTGCGATACAGCACTTCTGGGGCAGCGGCTGGATACTCGCTCACGTCATCAAGCATAAATCGTGCGACGTTGTAGACGGCATCGCCTGTAAAGCGGGTGACCTGCTGCTGTGGCTCAAGGTAGGCACTGCGCACGGGAACAACGGTGGTTTCGATTGGCCAATCGCCAGCGATAGGATTAACGACGATCTGATCGGCTGCGACGCTGACAATCTCGACGACCAAATGACGCTCACCGTCGATTAGCGCGGCATGACCACCAGCGACAAAATCACGATACTGAGCATCAAGGGCTATGACGGTTGCGCCATTGCTGATCGCTGCTGTCGCTGCTGTGGCGTCTGTCCAAATGGGTAACTGCCAAGCCTGCGCACCGTGCGACCATAGCTTGGCCTCAAATGCGCGTCGTGCATGTGCGCCATCGATCAGATAGGCAAACTCCAGCCAGCGGCGCGGGGTCTGTCGCAAGGCTATGCGCTGCTCTGCGCCGTTGTATGCCAGCATTACGTCTGTTTTGAATTCTAGGCGCTCGATGATCGGTGTTGACCAATCGGCAGGGATTGTCCAAAGCATAAAATAGCCCTCGATTGAGAGCTATTGTGTTGGGATGCAGAGGGTGTGTCAGGGTGCGACTGGATAAACTAGGAGGGCTGACGGGGCGTCAATACTCTAAAAATAGCGATTGGTGTCATGCCGTATGCGGAGTTAGGTCGCCCAAACTGGGTTTTCAGTAGCGAGGCGAGCTGAGATATTGCAGCGCCGAATGAATCTAACTCGTGACCTTCAGCCTGCTTGCTATCATATGGCGTGGCATCCAGAACCCCTAAAACATACCACTTGCCAGCAATCAACTCGCCATGCTTGAAGTTGACATCATGTGCGCTGCCTACCATTTCATCTCGGCTCAGGGTCATCCATATTTGCTCAGAAGCATTTGTGAATAGACGCGCTTGCAATGAAAAAGGAGTCTTTTTTACGAAGCCCGCAATTTGCTTATGCTGCTTTTTTTCGGCTTCAATTTTTCTCTTGTGGGCACTGGTGGTATTGGGCATATCATTAATAACTTGATCAAGGGCTATATCTATTATGTCCTTGATAACCTCATAGTCGACAAAGCTCAAAGCCCCTTGAGTCAGAACAATATTCCCAAGTTTATTGGGTGAAATTTCATGATGAATGAAACCATGAGCATCAAGTAAATGGATCATTTCACTTGGCATCATTGGCGCAGCATCATAGCTTAACTCTGCTGTTGTAGACGCTCCGTTCTGACTATTCAGCTTGCCGCCTGTTACGGTCGGCATACCAACTGTTGCCTCCATGAGAGACGAAGTGCTTTTATTGCTTGAGCTTTTCCTAGAGGTCAGCGCACCGTTCCCATCAATTTGCGCGTAAAGAGAGCTGATTTTTTTCGTATCAACGTAAAAAAATCAAAGATTGATTCGATGCTTGGTTGCTCTAGAGCCACGCTCTATCTCCTTGTCTACATGACGGCGTAATTGCTGGTGATCTTGTTGAGACTTTTTAAAGTCATCTACAAAGTTCTTAAATAGCTGTTTCTGCGCATCTATAAGCGCAGAAACAGCATCCTGCATGTTTTCTTGCTCAGAATCGCGCATCTTTTTAACCTAAAAAGTTTCTGCTGAAATCTCATCATAGCTCAAAAAGCAAGCATCAACCAGATATGATCGTGTACAGCAAATACAATCAAACGCGCGGCGTTCGCTACAATGAGATCCTAGATACTTTTCTAAGCCACCTATGCGGCGGTTCACAAAATCAGCTTAGCTATGCCAACGCCCAACATTTTCTAAGCCGCCTATGTGGCGGTTCACGGTATGCCCAAAACTGGACACACCCCCAGAACTTTCTAAGCCGCCTATGTGGCGGTTCACAGAACTCCTTTTTTAAGCGCGACCGCTGTTTCTTTCTAAGCCGCCTATGTGGCGGTTCACGCTGATTACACAGCCACTGTCGAGCGCATACATTTCTAAGCCGCCTATGTGGCGGTTCACGACCGCAGATTCAGGCTGCTATGGGGACTGTTTTTCTAAGCCGCCTATGTGGCGGTTCACATAACAGCATCATCTGCCGCGCTAATCACTGCTTTCTAAGCCGCCTATGTGGCGGTTCACGCGGGGTTTGATTGGTCGAACAAAGACGTTGTTTTCTAAGCCGCCTATGTGGCGGTTCACAGTAGCAGATTCATAATAACACCCCTTATATCAAAAAGTTAAGCAGCAGAAGCCCGAAAAACCTTTGTTTTTTGGGCTTTCTTTAAGCGACTGAAAAATATAGCTTAAAGATCACTTGCTCGAACGATTCATCTCCCAGTACCGTTGGCGTTCGTAGTTGTCGGCGTTCCAAGGATAATAGTTGATGTAACTATACGGAATTTCGATTCCTGCATGTCGTGCTATCGTGGTTGCGTCCACTGATCCTGAGATGAAGTGTTCATGTACTGATGCAGCGGCGTGTGGGTTAATGCCCTTGATTCCTGCATGGTAGTGTGACCACCATGAGCGCAAGAAGTGCATGTTTACGACAAAGCGGCGTAATAGCTCTTGGTCGATCACGGGGGCTGTGTTTTGCGGCTTGCTCGAATGCTTGAGCATCCAGCCATGCACCAACGCCACCGCTTCGGGCAATCGCTCCAGCGGGATTTCGTCGAGGTGTTCGACGTTGAACGACTGGTGCAGCATTGCGTACACATCGACGTAGCTGAGGCCGCGTGTTTTGCTCATGAGTAAGCTGATGGCTTCGTGTAGTGCTGAGCGTTCGGATTTGGTTGAGCGGGTGTGGCGTGAGACCTCGCGGTCTAAGATGTCTAGCACCCAGCGGCGGAACTCTTTAGCGACTGCTGTACGGGCAAACATTGCGAGCAGGTGGCAACCGCGTAGGCTGAAAATGCGTGTGTTTGCAGTCTGCAAATCATTGTTTTTGTTGCTCAACGTCAAATTGACGTTCTGAGTCATTGAGTCGGTAAACTCGTCGGAATTACGCTCGTAGACTTTGTTTAGTGCGTCTGCACGCGCATAGCCTAGAGCTTGTGCAATCTCACTTGCACGCAGCCAGATTTGGCCGTCACGATCTACAACAGTAAAATCAGTTTGGTTAAAAGAAAGTTTTGATACAGCGTTCATGGCGATTACTCCGATAACAGATTTTGAAAACCTGTCACCCTATCGCCAAATAGGGTGACAGACTGGACGGGGTTGGCGAACTGGTGTTATCGGATACCAGCAGACGTGCTTTCACACATCTCCCCATCCAGCCTGTCATAACGGTAAATTCGGGTTCGAAACGCCACGCTCAGACAACAAACATGACCCCAAATTCATTAGACATAAAAAAAGCCGCACCGACGCGACTGGATGCCGATAAACACATTTCAGGTCGCCAAACCTGACACCCGATTTTGCGGGTGCATCGACAATATGCTGTATGTTGTGGCACGATGTCAAGTATTCCGCCGCATAGGTGGCTTAGAAAAAGGTCAACTTGCTCTGGTTACAGAGACACAAGTGAACCGCCGCATAGGTGGCTTAGAAAATGCCCGCGCGATGATTGCCGCAATGATCGCGGTGAACCGCCGCATAGGCGGCTTAATAAAGCCCCGTTGAGGGGCTTTTATAATTGATTTATAGCACTACAAGATCCGTAATCTTACAAGAAGACGAGTTTGCCTGAGAATGAATAAATCCCATATTAAAATCTTTAACTCTTTTGGTCTCTCCTGCCTTAATTATCTCGTAAATCACTCTCTCGTTGCTGTCTATTTTCGTTCCACTACTTGCCTTGTGATCGCATGAAATAGTGATGTCTTTCACGTCACTTGTCCCGTTATTCTTAAACTTAAAATCAACAAGCATGGCTGTGTCAAAACCACCTCTTTTCCACTCGAAATCAAAATCAATACTTCGAATGGCTTGATATACACTAACGCTACTAGAGTCTAGTTCTAATGACGCTGAATGCTCTCCTAACGACCTACCTATTTGCTCCCCGTCTTCCACAGCGGCTGTGCATTGATAAACTAAATATCCTGTCAGCAATACAAGCAAGAACCCACCTAATGACAAAGGCTTTTTAATTTTAGCGCCGCAGTGTGGGCAATTTTTAGCCTCTGTGCTAACCTGCGCTCCGCATTCTTTACAGCTTATAAGTGCCATACCACATCTCCATGTTTGATCTGGCCGACTATAGCGCGATTTACGAAGCTGAATCATCCTGATTAGATTTTTCTGCTGAACTGGACGACCCGCCGCCATCGGGTTTATATACCTGTAAAAACAAGATCGCTGCCATTGTTGCCACCAGCAACAAGCTAGCGCCAGCCAGAGCAGCATGGTCTATACGTGCAAAATAAATAGCCGCAAGTATTAGCAAGACACCAAAACCAACTGCGAACCACTGACCTCTTTTTTTGATCTCTATTTCGTCTCGACGCAACGCCGCAACATCGGCTTGCTCTTTGATGTTCGCAGCATCTATGCGTTCGACTCGATCAAAATTGCGGTCATTGAGATCCATGTCACGCCGCCGAATCTCAATCTCAAAATCTTGCTGTTTCAGAATCATTGCAAAGATTTTAGAAGCAGCCTCTGGATCAAATTCTTGGTACTTCCGCAAAAAATCAGGGGGTGGGTAAGGAGACTCAAAACTAGCGTGCATCGTTCGCTGAGTAACTGTGATCTTCTTACCATCCTCTCGAATGACGTTCGGCACAACCTCTGGCGTTTGATCGCTGCCATCGTCAATATCAGACATCAGCAGTGCAACCCAGCTTAAAACGCTCAACCCCTAACGTCATGCGCTCCCCAACATCTCGCCATGCCGCGACATATTCAATATCAGGAATATCGTTGTGTTTGTAGGTAGCGGGTTTGATTAGATGTGGCTCAATCTTGACGCTAGGCGCGATTGTCCAAGCCGACAACATGCCCTGCAAGAAATGATGCCTTTTGTTTAATACAGGATGGCTCATAAGCTACTCCTTATTTGCCTATAGCATTAGTATACTAATATACCCCATCACCTAAGCAACTGTCGAATTGAGCCAGAATTACGCTCAATCATATTCAAAATCACCCGCTCGCCACTGCTTGACTGCATGTAATCCTGTACTAAGTTCGGGTCAATCACGTTGACAATTCGGGTCGATCCGCCAGCACCACCGCCATTAGCAACGTGGCGCGGATCATTGCGAGTCAGCACTTCCTCACCTGCTTGCAAGATGGCTGGCACTTCGCCCGGCTTCATCCCAGCGACACCCCCGATGTGATAGCGGGGCGCTTGCGTCAACATCGAGATGTCATACTGCTTCTTCGCACCCGCACCGCCTGCGATGCCACCGCCGTGCAATACTCCTGCAAGCATGCCGTCTGTATTGAGATTTAAGCTGCCGGATGTAACCGCTGCCGCACCCGCACCGCCAGCGGTTAGCGCATTCAGCAACTGGAAAATTGCAATCTTAGCGAGCGCCTGTGCAGCCATTTGCGATAGTGCACTGGCAAAGCTTCGAGCTAAGTCTTTCAGCGCTTGATTCGCTGTTTTTGCA
>JAYXXU010000054.1:0-7616 GCA_036019135.1 Pseudomonadota bacterium
CATGTAACAGGTGTAACGAACACAGCTATCACCATACTCGTTACACCATACCGTATAAAGAAACATCTTTTTCAGTTCTTGGGATCAACGTTGTTACACGCGTTACACCTGTTACACCACTAAAACAGACTGTTTGCATTGATCACATACAGTCGAGCGAGTTTGTTGGTATCAGGTACGCGCTTAGGCTGGCTGCCCTTCCCTTCCTTGTCAGGTACTAAAATACCGTGGCTGATTAAAACCTTGGTCACTTGCCGATAGTCATAGCCATTGCAGACCTCGTTCTTGAATGCCTCGGAAAAAACCAAGTATTCACGCGTCTGGCCATTTTTTTGCTGGATATAACCCACCCGATTCGGAATGCGCTCGCGTTCGGCGGTCATTGATTCAAAGCGGCTTGAACCGTGCGCCTCAAAGAATGCTTTAACGTGGGCAAGGATGGCACGTTCTTCGTGGTTGCCGATCATGCCGAACGACTCTAACCAAGCGCTAAAACATTGGCGGGCTGACTCGGTGGCTTGGCCTGCTGTCCATCCGGTAATGCCTGCATCAGTGGCAATTTCTCCACCTGCTGCAATCAGGGCAAAGCGACTGGCTACGCGGTGCGCCTGTCCGTTTGCGTGGCTTGGTACATGCTGCATAAATGCCTGTATGTAATGTCTGGCCTGTTCGGTGGCTTGCAGGCGGTCACGGGTCACATGATCAAGGAATGCTTGGCCTGCTGTGCCGTAATAGCGTTGGGTAGCATCTTTGATTTGATCGCTAAACGCCTGTGGGCTGCTGGCCGTGTGGATATGCTCAAACATGCCCATGCCTTGCCCTGCGTCGGCGGGGATTTCAGCAAGGCGGATTTCTTGGCCTGCATTGGTGCGCTTGCCTGCCTGCTGCATTAACGCACTCAAGGATTCTTCACCCGCTGACAAGAACAACACGCGCCATTTGGTGACAAGTCGGCTGCTGCCTGTTTTTTGCATCCGTGCTTTGCCTTGTCCGTTTGCAAGCATATAAACCGCTGCACCGATTACACGCGGGTCGCACTGGTTCAATTCATCCAATACCAGTAGGCCGTCATTGTGCAGGGCTGCCAGTCCCTCCAGTGCGTTGTCAGTGGTGCGCCACTCTCGCCCGTATTGCTCTGGATTGCCCCACACACTAGAAGCCATTTTTAACGCGGTGCTTTTGCCTGTGCTGCTACCGCCCCTGATATGGATACCGCCGCCCTGTTCACCCACTAGATCAGCTAGAACGGTTGCAAACGCCATAGATACCGCCAATCCTAAACGGCTGTTACCGGTTGCCAGTGCTGCCACATGGTCGCGCCACTGCTGTAATGTACCCAGCTGGGAAAATGCAGGCTCTAGGCCGTGGGGGTTTTGGAACACGGTTAATTGATCGCTGCTGCCGCTGGCACGGTCTGGCATGACATACACGCCGCCGCACCATCCTAAACGCTCAACACACAAGGCACGTTGTTCGGTTGGATAGCTTTGCAGGTACAAGGTGAATAGATCACGAGTACGCTTACTGAAGTGGATATGTAGGCCACGGCTGGCCAGCTCACGCCGAACATCTGTGCCATCACCTTGCAATAGCTCCACTGGCATTGCCCACTGATGAACCTTGTTGTCAGGGTCGCGCCATTCAAGCAAACGCCCCCATGCCTGACTTGTCGCACTACGGGTCATGGCTCGAACGATGATCGGGCTGGACACAAAGGTTTCATGGTCGCCGCCGTCTTTGTCTTTTTCGACGAAATACAGGCCATTGGGAAACACTTCAAACCGTCCACCGCCGTATTGCATCGGCTCGACTAGGTGGCCTTCGGGGATTCTGTCGCCTTCCTCAGTTTTTGGGTAGTGGCTCAGATTGATCTGCTTAATTTGAGTTGAACGAAATTTTTCGTTCTGTAAGATGCGCTCAGTTTTCAGCGTATCTATTTTCAGCACTGGCAAGGCTTGTATATCGTCCGCCGTGGTGTCGTACCCATCCTCACCGCGTATCCTGACAAAGTCCACCACGTCACCTTTTGCTGGCAGGCCAAGCTGTGCCACGTCTATGGCGTAAATACCACAACCCAAACCGCTAAGAATTGCGGTAACTTCCGCCTGATACGCTCGGCCAGCTTCATCGAAGTCAGGCCATATGATAACTTTACGCCCTGCCATCGGTGTCCAGTCGGTTGTGTTTGCAGATGACTTACCACCTGACGTTGTTGCAATCAAACCTAGTTCGGTTAGGTAGTCGGCTTTCTGTTCGCCTTCGACGATGTATAAACCTTGGCCAGCATCAGCACTGAGCAGTTCATGCAGTAGGTAAAGCGGCTTTTTACCGTTGCCAGTTGGGTACACGTCGCTGAATTTGGGCTCATACGGGATAAATTGGCCTTGTAATGTCTTGCCGTCCTTGTCCAATCGACCGTCATTCACACAAAAGGCGCGTATATCCTTTTTCCCGTTGGCATGCTTTACCCGTGTTCTCCAGTACAGCGGCTGGCCTAGCGAATTGGTGTAGGTGTGAACGGTTAACACTGAACCGCCCTTTATGGCTCTGGCATTCAGTTGTTCAGCGTGTAAGTGGGCTTGGGTCTGTAGGTCGGTTGGTGATTTATGGAAGGCTATGTTCATGGCTGTCCACTCCATACACCAAGCTCTTTGCATGCTTGAATAAACGGCAAGTTATTCCGTTTCATGTGAAAAGCAATAATGTCGCCGCCTTTTGCTTCACAGACGAAACATTTGAATGCGCCGTTTCTGATGTTGATTCGCAAGCTGGGGGTTTTATCATCGTGAAACGGACAAAGTGTTGTACACCACTCGCCTGTACCGACTAGCCTCATGCTGTGGGTATCGCGGTAGTATTCAAGCGGGGTCGGTAGCAGTGAACGATTTAAGCCAAAGCGGTTGGCTGTCCGCTGTCCGCTAAATGCGGGGGATGTGCGTCGGGGGATGGCGTATTTCATGCGAACACACCCCCATTTTCGACTGCATCAAATAATTCAACGCAGGCAATGCGATATGCAGATAGACAGTGCTGCTGTTTGAATGCGCGTGCTGCTTCGAGAGTGTCGAATTGATAAACTGCTGATGTGCGGTCGGTCGGGTTGTGGAGCGTGAAAAAGCTGGTGTTAGCGGCGGATTGAGACGGATTTTGGGCGGTGTTAGTCATGGTGTGACTCCTAAGTAAATTGAGGAAGTCGAACCACTCATGACCAAATGAGGGTGGTTCGACTGAACGGGGTTGGTCAACAAGTCACTTAGGAAACTTGCACACGCGAACGTGTCCCCATTCAGCCAAACCATAGAAGGTGGATAGCCGAAAGGTACGCACAAAAAAACCGCAAGGCGCGGTATGTGCGCTAAGTGATTGCTGGTGACCAAACCAGACTCACCATGTGGGTGAGCGGTTAAAGCATACGCTGAATTTGCAGATGAAAACAAGTGCCCTAACTTGTTGATTTTTGCGCTCGCCAAAAGCGGCGAACGCAAATAAAGCTGCTTGTGCAGTGTGATTCATTTAGCAATCACTCCCGCACTGATCAGTTTTTCAATTACCCAAGCTTCGCCAGCCAGAGTAAACATCGCCTGCGGATGACCATTTTCGGTCTGGCGCACTTCACCGTAACCTTTGTTAATGAACCATTGCTGGAAAGCGCGGCTGCGCTTCACTGATTTGCTGTAAACACTCATACCATCCAAAAACTTATTGAGCGCGAACGCGGATAGTTTGACCTTTTGGGCAACTTGCGTGGCGTTAAGTAAATTGGTTCGGTCTACAATGTGGTCGTAGTAATCGACCTTGGGGGTGGCTAAAGCGAGTTTCTCCTCCATTTCAACACAACGTGTTTCAGCTTCAACAAGCATGTGTGCCATTTCTAGGCGCGTCGGTGGGCGTTGACTTTCCAGCTCTTGCCAACGATCAACCACCGCAGCGGTAAACTCTGGCGACAAGCGGGCGACGGTGACAAGGCTGTCGCGCTTGTTTAGCAGGAAGCACTTGTAGCTGTTACCTCGATGCTCAAAACTTGACTCCTGAATTTCAGGGGTTAAAATTTGAGCAGAAATAAGGTCACGAATAACCTGCATTACGTTGTCATGACGCTTTTGGCAAAGATCGGCAATTTCACGACTTGTCATCATCTGATGAGGTGTTGTATTGATTAGTGGGTTCATACGATCACCGCCTTGATTGCTTGTAACGCATTGCCCAGCCTATTCATCGCGGAAAACATAACGCAATAAATGACGTTTGCTTCACGCCAATCTAATGGCTGTTGCGGTGTAATCGGTGGTTTGTCTGCTTGCCAAACAGTCAGAATCAGACACGTTAAAAATTTTTCCGCTAAATCGCATTCTTCATAGATTTCATAAAATCGGCTGTCATCTGTGTAGTTTTCAAGCGTGTCACAAACGCTGTCGATATTGCGCTGAATGCGTAGTAACTCGTTAAACGTCTCGACTGACCTGGCACTGCTTGAACAAACCACACTGCATAACACCGATAAATCGGTATGCGCCTGATTGATTTTTTCCAAGCTAAATTGAACGTCTTTCATGTGCTCAGTCATTTCGCACCGCCATTTTCGTTATTTGACAAACTATCCAGCCAAGCGTGGATGTCTGAATTTTTCCAAGCTGTGACTGTTGGCGACAACTTAATGGGCACGGGGAATTTTCCTTGCTTAACCCATGATTCTATTGTGCTTTTTGCAATAGGCAAAAAAGGCAAAATTTGGGAAAGACGACTGTATCCGTCGAAGGGGAGGGTTGCGGGTGTATCGACCTTTGATTTTGCAGCCATTTGTCATGCTCCACTGTGGGCGGTGTGGTGACATTGTGTGCTGTCTGAGATGCTTAAAACGTCAACATGCTAGCATGCTGTCATTTCGCATCTTTTACTTCTTTAATCCAGATTTTTAGTGTGCTTTCGCTGATTGTTGACCACAGCTTATTGCTTTTTTTAAGCTGCCGTACTGCTTCTGCGAGTGATGTTTTTTTAATTTTCAGCTTCTCGATGTAGTACTGCTGCACAAGCGACTTCTGCGGCGAACTGAGATATTCGCGCTTGCGTGCGTTATTGCGTGCTGAATCTGAAAGAATGATGTTTTTTGCAAAATCTAAATTGCCAAATGTACCGTACGCACAATTTGCATAACTGATACAAGTCAATGCATCATGATAGTTTCCACGATCACACTGATATTCATACATTGCAATATAGCAAAGCATGACGAAAAAACGCTCCTCTGTGGCGTTGTCTTTTTTTGTTTTAAACTGTCGATAAGTCAATCGCTCAAAAAGCTCTGATGCGTCAATATTCAGTGTTTTTGACTCTATGTAGCTATAACCATCCTGATCTATTTTTGGCTCAGGTCGAGTAAGTCCTACTTTATCTTTAAGAGCCTTTATCCAAGAGTTATAATCATCTTCTGAACGCTTCACCCCACAGGTATCGTATAGGGTGGTCATTCTTGGGTAAGTTCGGTCTTTAAGCAAATATATCTGAAAGCCAAAAATCCCCTTATATAACGTTACTTTGTTGTCATTTTGAGATGACGTAGTATTAGTGGTCACTTCGCTCACCCTCCAGCGTCCCTAAAAATAATGCTGGGCAAACAAGTTAGGGTTACTTGCTTATCGGGTGGCCGCCCTATGCCAAGCCCCCTGATTGTATGCCTACGCCCCACATGGCACAACACGCCACAGGGCTAACCAGTACGCACTACGACAATACATGCCGCGTCTAATTTAGGTTTCCACCATCGGTGTAGACCTAACACTGGCAAGGCATATGGGTATTGGTAGGTTTCCTCAATTTGAGTAAACCTATTTTTAATCATGGTGACTATTGGTCACTATGTCGGTGGGTGCGTCCAGTTTTGGGCGAACCACTCAAATTGAGGAGTTCAAGCGCAAGCATTTGTGACCATCTTAAAGGTGACAGCAAGTTCTTTAAGATCGTGTGGGTCGGTGTGAATGGATTTTGTGAGCAGGGGTTGCATTTGAAATGCGACCCTACCAAGCCTGATTTGAGCTCGCCGAATTTGACGAGGTCAAACAGACGTTTTCTTAACCGCTGAGTTTAAGCGGTTAAACGGTCGTCATCTTGATGGGGTTTGAAACGCGAGCAAGATAGCCGCCCTGAGTTTTCAGGAATATAAGATTAGTCGTAAGCCGTCGTCTGGTTACTGTCCTGCGTCAGTAGCTGCATGAGCTTGGGATGGATAAATAACTTGTCTTTGCCCACGACCACCTCTGTTAGCACATTGATTTCAACCAGGCGCTTTAGGTGCGTTGATGCCGTCTGCCGCTTGGCAACACCCTTATCGACCACGTTCATAATCCGACAGTATGGCTGTTCAAAAATCACGTCGATCAGCTCACGGCTATACACGGCTGGGGCGTGTTGTCGAACATGCTGCACGGTTTGGTCATAAAGGTGGCGAATGGCGGCGATTTTGTCGGTTGTCCATTTGGCGGTTTCTTCGACGGCTTTGAGCATAAAGATTAACCACGGCTCCCAGTCGGCTTGTGCGGTCACATTCAACAATAGGCGGTAGTATTCACTTTTGTGCGCGATGATATAGCGGCTCAGATACAAAATCGGCAAGGTCAGTAGATCGTCTTGAATCAAAAACAGGATATTCAGAATCCGCCCTGTCCGCCCATTACCATCAATAAACGGTTGAATCGCTTCAAATTGGTAATGACCCACGGCCATACGTACCAAGGGGTCAAGATCGGTTTGGTTGTGTAAAAACCGTTCCCAGTTTGCCAATAGGTCGCGTAACAGTGACTCACCAGCTGGCGGTGTATAGATCACCTCATGGGTGGCACTGTTGGTGAGTGCCGTCCCCGATGACACGCGAATATCTAAATCTACGCCTTTAATGGTCTGGCATATCTGCACAGCGGTAGCGGTACACAGGGGTTTGTCTTTCAGTGATAGGTAGCCACGATAGAGGGCATGGCGATAGCGTAACGCCTCCTTGGTGGCTGAATCGGCCTGTGACTCAGCACCACTGTGGGCATACTGAAACAGCTTGTCAGTGGTAGTGACAATGTTTTCGATTTCTGAGCTGTCTTTGGCTTCGAGTAAGGGAATGATATTGATCAAGACCGACTGGTTGGGAGTCAGTTCACCTGCTTGGCGTAGTTCTGCCAAGGCCGCCCGTGCCAAGATGCACTGCTTCAAGACGGCTTTGCTTTCCAGTTCAATCGGTGGCGGTAGGTGTGGCAACTGGTTAAACGGCTGATTGGGCTGCCAAGGGTTCACGGTTGTACCTCATGTTTAAAAAATAGGAAGTTTTCGACACGTTTTGATCACATGTTTAAGCCGTCAACATGACAATTAAATGTGTCGATTTTTTTGGCTTTCTTAAACATGACAGTAGTTAAGCGTTTGATTTTCTCAATAACGCAGAGTTGCATCACACAAGACTAGCGCCTGTAAGATACTGATTATGACAGTAAGCGCAAAATTGCGTTCGCTCGGCCTGCATACAGGCTCATATCACATCATATCGACTCATATCATACCGTCGCAGGGGAAAAACGATCAATTTGACAGCACCCTTGCTGTCTGGCTTAATCTAATAAGAGTCCGCTCTGCCCTGACCT
>JAYXXU010000055.1:0-2542 GCA_036019135.1 Pseudomonadota bacterium
AACCACAAGCCTGATGCCAACACCCTGCTACAACTTGAGCGATTCATTGCCAGCCCAAACGACAATCAACTACTGATTGTTATGCCCAAACAAGACTCGCAGGCACAAAAAACCAAATTTTATAAAACCATCGAAGCCAATGGCTGGGTCGTTACGCTAAATATTCGTAGCGAGTCCGAACGACGCCAACTTCTACAACAAATGGCGACCTCTCAGGGCTTACAGCTCACACCTGAAGCATGGACACTGTTGCTCAGCCATACCGAAAACAACCTGCTGGCCGCACACCAAGCATTACTGCGACTCAGTGCATTACATGACATCTCACGCCCCGCAGATCTGGCTGACCTAAAACCCGCATTGGTTGAGCAATCCCGTTTTAGTACGTTTGATCTGGCTGATGCTGCGCTACAAGGTCAAGCCGAAAAAGCCCTCCAAATCTTGCAGTTTTTGCAAGAATCTGGTGAGCCTGAGTCATTAGTCTTATGGACATTGGCAAAAGAAATGCGACTAGTCATGCAACTGCTATCCCGCCCAAACAGTGAGCAACAGCTTGGCATCTGGCAAAATCGCGTCAGCCTATATCGACTGGCGACGCGTCGCCTGAGTCTGGCAGAGACGCAAGATTGGTCAGATCTGTTACGCCAAGCAGATGAGTGTATTAAAGGCATTCGCGATGAGCCTACATGGGATCTTTTGCTGCGCTGCACCTTGGCATTGGCAGGAATTCGGTTGTTTGGCTGTGCCTAAAATCTCAATCTACTTTATGCGGCTCAAGCAACTGACCTACTCGCGCGCCCATTTCTTTACCCAGCGCGACTAACGCATTGAAAGGCCTAATCATCACTTCAAAATCAATGATTTTACCATCTTGGTCAAATTCAATCATATCAATGCCTTTAAGAGATTTACCATCCACCACCGCGCTGAACTCCAGCACCACTTGCAAGCCATCCGCCGTCACAAACTCACGGTGATAGGTAAAATCTTGAAAGATCGTGATCACAGTTTTTAAAATAAGACCAACTGCAAGTGAACCCGAATAGGCACGATGCGCCATTGGTGATCTAAACACCACATTTTCATGCAGTAAATCTGCCAACAATTCGGTGTTTTCTGTCGCAATCATCTCATGCCAAGTTGCCAACGCTTTGGCAGTATTGGGTTGAAGCAAGTTGCTCATGTCCATGGTATCTCCCTCATCATTGTTGCGTTGATCAAACTGATTTACGTGGCAGCAAATTCATGGTTTTGGCAATAATGCCCAACATGATTTCATCCGTACCGCCAGCGATAGATGACACGCGTGTATCGCGATACAGTTGCGATGCCACGTTGTCCCACATAAAGCCATTACCACCCCAAAATTGCAGGCAACCGTCTGTTACTTCACGGATTAAACGCCCTGCTTTGAGCTTCGCCATCGAAGCTAACTGGGTGACATCCTGACCATTGATATGCTGTTCACAGGCCTGATAGGTCAAGGCACGAAAGGCTTCAATCTCGGTAGCTAACTCAGCAAAACGAAAACTCACATATTGGTTATTGATAATGGGCTGGCCGAAAGTGGTGCGCTCTTTGGCATATTCAATCGTTTTTTCCAGACAGATGTCCATCGCACCCAGTGAATTAGCCGCGATCCATAAACGCTCTTCTTGAAATTGCATCATTTGCATGGCAAAACCAGCGCCTTCTTTACCAATCAAATAACGCTGTGGCACACGCACATCGTCAAAAAATATTTGGACGGTATTGGTGGCATGCATTCCCAGTTTATGGAGTGGTTCAGAAAAACTAATACCCTTGGTTTTGGCAGGCACGATAATCATTGATTTATTAATATGCGGTCTATCATTCGAAGTATTGGCTAATAGACAAAAGAAATCAGCCTGACCACCATTGGTAATCCACATTTTGGTGCCATTGATAATGTAATCATCACCGTCTTTGACCGCAGTAGTTTTGATCGCAGCCACATCGGAGCCAGCATGTGGCTCCGATACCGCAATCGCGCCCACGTATTCGCCCGCAATCGCTGGGGTGAGAAACTCTTCCCGCAAGGCTTGACTACCAAAACGTGCCAAAGCTGGGGTTGCCATATCAGTCTGCACGCCCATCGCCATGGCAACACCGCCAGCAACCGCTCGACCAAACTCCTCAGCCACCACCATGTTGTAAGAGTAATCTAGTCCTAAGCCACCATTTTCTTCAGGTTTGCAAATCCCTAATAAGCCGAGATCACCCATTTTTTTAAACACATCATGAATTGAGAACTGTCCTGCTTTGTCCCATTCTTGAATATATGGATTGATCTCATGTTCAACAAACTGACGCGCAGTTCTTCTTAAAGCATCATGCTCAACGGTAAACTGCATTATAAAATCCCTTTGATCAATCTAACGATATAAGAAAGAGATCTCAACGACCCCTTTCTTAGCTCAAGATTACAGTGTGAGCGCCAATTCAGTACCCTGACGAATGGCACGTTTGGCGTCTAGCTCCCCTGCTTCCAATGCACCACCGATTAGGTGGGTTGAAATTC
>JAYXXU010000056.1:0-16687 GCA_036019135.1 Pseudomonadota bacterium
ATCCAAGGCTTGCAGTTTGGTCAGACGGATCAGTGTCTCGCTCACGGTGGTAATATCTTCGACCTGCTCAAGCTTCACATCACCGACGCCGTACAACTCAATCAGAGTTTTGTTTTCGACGCCCAAGACCACACCACTGGCGGCCTCGACCTTAGCAAAAATCCGAATTTTGTCATTTGGCTGTAAATCTGCCAACGTGGTCGTAATCAATGTATCGGCTGGATCAAGCACGCCATTGTCATTGGCATCTAGATACAAGGTGGTGATAAAACCTGGTTGATCATTACTGACCTCAAAAGGCGCTCCAGCACGCGGCACAATCACCGTATCGCCATTGTTGACAATAGTATGGGTATACACAATCGTCCCGCCTGGTGCGATATGTCCACGCAAATCTGGTGTAAACAACAACGCTGGGGCTAAATCATTGGTAATGGTCAGCGCGTTTTTGATGATGTCCGAACCTGGATTGGTTGGGGCAGCCGTGCTGACATAAGTTGGGCTATATGCTCTAAAGTACAGATCAACCGTGGTCGCAGGTGTCCCGCCTTCAACGGTCACGACAGCACATAAGGCTTGGGTTTCCCCATCATTGAGCAGACGAGTTTGACCAGTCATATTGCCAACAGGAGAGCAATCCCCATTCACGCCTGTCTCGGCAAAAGCAACCGTCACGCCTGCGGGCAAGCCCAACACACTAAAATCACCATCCGCATCGGCAGCCAATCGATATTGGGTTGGCGTACCCGTATGCGTCACACTGATTGGATAGACCACCGTACCATTGGTTGCAACGGTCAAAGTTTTCAGCGGTGCGCCAGCATTATCAATATTGCCGTTACCCACCCCAGTATTCGGGTCAGTATTGAACAAGTCGACCAACTGCGTGTCTACTGCACCGACGCGATCTTCGACATCATCATTGGTCGGCGTACTGGCAATCGACTGCGCCGCTGGAAATATGCTATGTGGTGCACTCGCACCCGTATAGCTAGCGGGAAAACGAATCTGAACCACAATCGGCAATGACTCACCAACAGGCAGCGCACCCGTATCTGGAATGCCATCACCATTACTATCCAGAATTGGGGTCACCCCATCCGCCCGAAAAAACTCCACCACACTACCCGCAGGCACCGTGCTACTGCCAATCGTCAGGTTATAGGTATCGGTGATATTACCAGTGTTCCAGACATAGTTATCAAAACGCGCGATCCCCCCCTGACTCACTGATGGTACAGTCACCAGATTATCGGCAGGATTAGCACTGGCTGAAGTAGAGATTCCATTGATCTCAACACCATACAGCGGCGGGACTTGAACCACCGCAGTGTTGGTGGGTGTGGTGACATTGTTCGGAGTTAAGGGGTCATTATCTGGATCATAGACGACGGTTGCAACGTTTGGAATATCAGTAGCTTGATCGGAGTTAATCAGGACATCAAAGCTAATCACGCCGCTGCTGTTCGCAGGCACATTCGCTAAAATCGCAGTGACCGTCTCACTGGTCGCATCATACTCATAATCCAGACCAGCACTATCCCCCCCTGCCACATCTGTCACGGTTGCACCACCACTCCATGTGGCTGAATTGGGTTGATAGCTCAATCGAGGATCCGTCAACACGTCCGTAATTCGCACTTCACCACTAGCAAGCGCCGTCGTATTTTCGTAATTTAAGCTGACGGTGACGACTGTACCACTTGGGGCTTGTGCGACAGAGAATGACTTACGCACCTGAATCACAGCCTGATCACTGATAATCAAACTGTCGTTATTTTCCAACACTTGCAAGGTATTATCGTTGGTTGACTCAGCCGACAGCACCAAGCTATCGGCATAGGTGTTAGCAGCTGTCCCAACAGGTACAGTCGCACCGACCAAAAGTCCTAAGGTCTCACCTGCTTGTAACGAAATCAGTGCCAACTGAGCAGGTGTCAGTGCTGCGCCATCAGGAATTCCATCACGATTGCGGTCTAAATACACAGCCTCATCAGCAAACTCAATACCGCCTACAGGATCAGCCAACGTCACCTGATAGACGTCCGTTGCATTACCTGTATTGCGTAACTCATGCGAAAAAAACACCTGCTGACCCGCATGGCTGACCACCGTACGATCCTGTTCTAGGCGAAATGCGTAGACAGGAATAATCGTTGTCTCGACCAAATTAGAACGGCTGGTTTGCACAACTGTCGTGCCCTCTTCGATGTATTCACCGACAGCCATGTTGCTAATGATCGTTCCTGCCAAAGGTAATGAGGCTGCAGGCAAGGGACTGTTTGCCCAAGCAGGCATCGAAAACAATACCGTAGAAACCGCTAATGCCAGTGGGCTGAACTGTCGAGCCAAGCTGGCTGAGCGGCTAGAATAAGAGCTTTGGAATTTCATCGGATGTTCCTTCCTGAGCCACAGCAATTGGCTGACATTAATTCAGTGGATCAAGACGAATTGAAAAATTCATCGTTTCAGACTGTCCCGACTCTAAGGTACCCAATGCACCCTCAATCGCCCCTTCATATCCTGCTACCGCAGGACTCGGCACAGTGATCGTACCTTGTGAGATTGTTGGCATTGGTGTGATAAACAAACCTGTATACGGTGGAATCGTGTCATTGATCACCACATTGTTGACAGGCTCACTCCCTTCATTCGCAGCCGTAATTTGATAAAACACGCACTGATTTGGGCCGATCTGAATTGAAGCCACTGAATAGGCAGCATCTGGCGTGCCATCACAATCGGCATCCAATGCTTGTGCTTTGGTCAAACGCACTTGACTCGCACTAACCGTGGTCACATCAGTATTGCTCACAGGATCAGCAGGCAGGCCAGCAATCAGCCCATTCGGTGTCGCTGTCAGGATCATTGTCCCTGTCGTGCCATTGAGCATGCTGGACGGCGCTTCAACCTTGACAAACAGTCGAATCGACTCATTTGGATCCAAACCGACTGCACCATTGGTAACACCTAAATCGAAGACATCTGACACTAAGGGATCAGCCGCATCCAACTCACCATTGTCATTGGCATCGTAATACAGTGTGCCAAGCATGCCATTCGCTTGGGCTGTGTCTAGCGACAAAATCAGTTGCCCTGCTGCACTACCTTCAGTCACATTGCCCGCATTGGTCAACGTGTGGCGATACACAATCGTCCCACCCGCCTGAATCTGTCCCTGTTGATCGGAGATCAGATTCAATTGTCGGGCTGCTTGGACTTGGACTTGGTTTTTGAGAATATCGGATTGGCCATTGATCGGTGAGCGCACTGCAAACCAAATGTCTAAATCTTGTGGGGCAATCCCCGCTGGTGCGGTCACCACTGCGCAATAATTAAACGTTGCAGCGGGATCAACTGACCCTGAACTACTGATTTGCTGGCTCAAATCCGTACAATTGGGATCAAGCGCTGCAAAATAAGCGACCGTCCAACCTGCTGGCAATTGATTGGCATTACTGGTGGGATCAAGGATGCCATCATCATCGGCAATAAAACTGTAGTTATTAGCCTGTGTACCGAGATTCTCAACCACCAACGGAAAGACGGCTGTGCCTGCGGGTAGGATGGGCTGGGTGATAAATGGATTGCCTGCATCATCAATATTGGGATTGCCTGTCCCTGAATTATCACTGTTATATAAGTCCGTACCACCAGCTTGTTCAATCGTATTGAGCTGGTTACGAACAGGATCACTGACACTGGGATCATTGCTGGACGTCGCGGTCAAATCGACGATAATCGGTGTAGCGCTCAGACAATCTTGTGTTGAGCTAATCCCAACGACAATCTGTTTGGACGTCTCAGGCTGCATTGGTCCTGTATCAATCAGGCCATCGCCATTGCTATCTGCGAGCAATGTTTTCCCATCATCAGCATAGAGCCGCACGGTGGCACAGTCAGGCAAATTGGTCGGTACAAAACTCAGGTTAAAATTATCAACGCGGTCACCCTCATTCCACACATAGTTATTAAAATAAACTTCCGTACCTGCGGCTGCGCTTGTAATCTCAAGCAAGTTATCAGGATCACTATCGGGATCACCCACATTGTCTGGGCCAGTGGCTGTTTTATTCAGCACCACACTGACCACCCCTTGCAAGGTAAACGTCACCGTATTGGTGCTGGTGTCTTTGACCGTAGTAGCCCCTTCAAGCTGCTGATAATCTGCGGTGTTGTCAATTTTGCCTGTTGGCGCACTTAAGACTTCAACATCAAAACTAATACTGCCTGTTGATTGCGCGGGTACGCTTGGGATAATGACACTGATCTCATGCTCATCTGGAGTGCTGTTGACCTGATAATCTTGAATCGCACTATTGGCAGGATCTTCACCCACACCATCGGTCAGATCAACGGTGCTATTACTCCAGCGTCCTGTCCCTGCTACATACTCTAATTCAGCCGCATTCAGGACATCGGTCAGCCTCAGCTCACCCGCTGCGTTACCCGTATTGGTATAGCGCAAGGTATAGGTAATGATACTGCCGCGCGGACCAGTCGAAATACTTTGGGTTTTATAGACATTGATGACTGCACCTTCAACCACAGTAGTGGTATCGGTATTGCTGGCATTGATGGCAACATCCGCTTGACTGGTTGCGGTTAAGACAAACTCAGCCTGATCACCTGTGGTTCGATCTGAAGGAATCACTGCCGTGACGACGAGAGCGACTGACTCACCTGCTTGCAGCGCAAGCAAATTGCCTGCTTGCAGCAGATCAATATTATCGTCAGGAATACCATCTTGGTTACGATCAATATAGACTGCCAGATTGGCCACATCAAAATCATCTGTGAGCAACTGTTGTGCGCTCAACTGATAAGTATCGGCGACGTTGCCTGTATTGGTTAGGGTATGTGGATAGCTAATCTGCCCGCCAATCAAGCCAATCTGCTCTTGGTCACGCACCAATTGAACAGCACGCACCTCAGTAATGGTCAGCTCGACGGGATTAGAATTGACGATCTGAGTCTGACCAAATCGGTCGACAAAATCACCACTGGCAATGTTGGTGATCAACGCACCTGGCGCTGGAATCGTCTGCGCGTAGGCCGCACTACCCATACAGCTGATGGCAAGGCAAAGGGCGGTTTGCTTAAGATTTACCGCTGGAAAAGCTGGCCAAGTGGCATGACGCATGGATGTTCCCCAGAACCCGCAAGATCAATCTGAATCCAGTTCCTATGTAACCAGTTGATCCCTGATACAGTCATTTCTTGGCCAGTGATGGACGCAATCCATGTACCTTTTTCACTTTGACATCACAGGAATTAGCAATCGGCTTACATAAACACACCGGTTTGGACGAATTATGCCCGTGACTTTTACCATCGGGGATGATTTTTAAGATGAACGGTGCAATTCTCTCACTCAGTGTTCCGCATAGTCCACTGAGATTGTTTTGGATTTCGATTGGGGTTGTCTCAATCCGCCTTTATAATGTCTTCACTCGATGCAAGAGGACTTTTTGCATCGCCATGATTAGACCGATTAGGAATCCACTATGCGCTTAGATCAACGCCAAAACGACCAACTTCGCCCCATCAGCTTTACCCGTCAATTCACCCGACATGCTGAAGGCTCGGTCTTGGTTTGCTTCGGTGATACACAGGTGTTGTGTACGGCTAGCATCGAAGCTGGCGTTCCTCGCTTCTTAAAAGGCAAAGGGCAAGGCTGGATCACCGCCGAATATGGCATGTTGCCGCGCTCGACCCATACTCGCAATGACCGTGAGGCAGCACGTGGCAAGCAGTCAGGCCGTACTCAAGAGATTCAACGCCTGATTGGGCGTAGTCTACGCCAAATGGTTGACCTCAAAAAAATGGGCGAAAATACGATTTTGATCGATTGTGACGTGCTGCAAGCCGATGGTGGTACACGTACTGCTGCGATTACGGGTGGTGCAGTTGCCTTGGTTGATGCACTGGCAATCTTGATGAAACAACGTAAACTGACCCAAGATCCGCTGAAAGGCTTAGTCGCGGCGATTTCGGTTGGCATGTATAAAGATGAAGCACTGTTAGACTTGTGCTACGAAGAAGATTCTCAATGCGAAACCGACCTCAACGTTGTGATGACACAGGCGGGAGAGTTCATTGAATTACAAGGTACAGCCGAAAGTAAACCATTCAATCGTGCGCAATGTAATCAAATGCTTGAGTTGGCTGAAGGCGGTATACGTCAGCTAGTCATCGCACAACAGCAGGCTTTAGGCTGGTAAAACCTCAAGGTGTGCCGCAGGTTTGTGGCACACCACTTCCACCACACGATTAAAACGTTGGGTTCTGGATATTGACCAGTTTGGCTTTTTGGTAGCGCGGCGAATTGACCACAATTTGCATGTTTTTGAGCATCTGATACGGCTGTTGCTGCACAAACATATTCACAATCGCATTCGGCAGCGAACCCGCTGGATCAGCGTAGCCCGTGGTGGTCACTTCGGTGCGCTTGGCATCAAGCTGCCGCACTAACCAACTGCCTTCATAACGAGTAATCCGAATAAACTGTGATCGCACAGGCGCTCGTGGGTCAGTAGCCACCGTATTTTGGATCAGCACACTGCCATCAGGTTGCTGCTTAATGGTTCCTGCCACCACCACATCTCGATCTTTTAATGGAAAGGGAAAGTCAATCTCCATCAATAGCTTAAATGTGCCTGCCTGATCATCTCTGCTCAGCATTTCAACCCGACTGGTGTGCGGCACCCACTCACTCAGATAACTGGTATCCATGATGGCGGCAACTGCACCGACCAAATTGCTATTCAACACCGTGGTCGCACGGTAATTAAATGAGGGATTACCTTCTACTTGGTACGTCCAAACTTTGACCCCTTGTCGGTCAATGGCGAGTTTTTCAGGCACGTTGCGAGACTCCATGGCGGGTTTGCTTTCGGCCAAACTACTGCTGAGCGGCAACGCCAACAGCGTTATACCCAACATTGCAGTCATGATCTGACGTTGCATCATCTTGCCTTACTCCTTGTTTCAGTATCTATCTCATTCATGAGAACGTAGATCCAGTACATCCTGCATATCATATAACGCAGCCGAACGACCACTTACCCAACCTGCTGCACGTACAGCACCACTGGCAAAATTCATGCGGCTGGTGGCAATATGTTTGACTTCCACTCGCTCACCATCACCAATAAACATCACAGTATGCTCACCCACGATGTCCCCCCCTCGAATGGTCTGAAAACCAATCTGCTGACGTTCGCGCGCACCTGTAATGCCTTCACGCGCATACACTGCATCTTGCTTAAGATCCCGACCGAGTGCATCGGCCACAGCACCGCCCATCATCAGCGCCGTTCCTGATGGTGCATCAACTTTGTGACGGTGGTGCGCTTCGATCACCTCAATATCCACAGTCTCACCAAATGCCTTAGCGGCCAGCGCCAACATTTTCAGTGACACATTGACACCGACTGAATAATTCGCGGCATAGACCACAGCAATCTGTTGGGCAGTGCTTTGCAACTGGGCTTTTTGGGCATCATCGAAGCCTGTCGTCCCAATCACCATGGCACAGCCTTGGGCTTGGCAAATCTCCAAATGCCGCATGGTCGCTGCGGGTGCGGTAAAGTCAATCACCACATCACACTGACCCACCACACTTTGTAGATCACCGACGATAGCCACCCCTTGATGCCCAATTCCTGCCAACTCTCCCGCATCCGCACCAATCAAACTGCTATTCGGCTGCTCGACCGCAGCCGCCAACACCGCACCCGCCTCATGCACTGCCTGAATCAACGTGCGACCCATCCGACCGCCTGCACCCAAGATCCCAATCCGCGGTGCTGCCCCATTTGCTGTATTGCTCATCATCAATCCTCTATCATGTGGCAAGAACACCGCGCTCATCTCTACAACGACGCGGTGTGATCTGTGCTACCGCCTTTATGAAAACAACTTATCAAAGAAAGATTTTTTCTTGGGCGATTGGCCTGCATCATCGTCCATGCTGGCCTGTAGCTCACGCAACAGTTCTTTTTGGCGCGCAGTCAGATTGACAGGAGTTTCGATCACGATCCGACAAATCAAATCACCCACCATAGTGCTTTGTACGGGCTTCACGCCTTTACCACGCACACGGAATAAGCGACCTGTTTGCGTACCTTCAGGCACTTTGAGGCTAATCCGCCCCTCAAGCGTCGGCACTTCGACTTCTTTGCCCAATGCCGCATCGGCAAAACTAATCGGTACATCCATATATAGATCAGCACCATCACGCTGGAAAACATTGTGTTCGCGCACCACAACTTCGACATACAAGTCGCCGTTCTGCGCGCCTGCACCACCTGCTTCGCCCTCACCACTGATCCGAACCCGCTGCCCTGTATCCACACCTGCTGGGATGCTGACCTCCAAAGTGCGCGAACGATCCGTCACACCTGAGCCATGGCAGACATTACAGGGATCTTTGATCACCTTGCCGCGACCATGACAGGTTGGGCAACTCTGATTGACCGAAAAAAAGCCCTGCTGCATCCGAATCTGGCCTGCCCCATGACAGGTTGGACAGGTTTTGACGTTTTCAGGATTTTTGGTGCCTTTACCATCACAGGCTTCACAACTGGCAGGTGCAGTAAAGGTGATGGTCTTTTTTACGCCACGCACGGCTTCTTCAAGCGTCAGCTCCATGACATAACGCAAATCTGAACCACGGCGTTGGCGTTGTCCACTGCCTCCCTGACGCGATTGGTTAAACATATCACCAAAAATGTCGCCAAAATTGCCAAAAATATCTTGGAAGTTGCCACCACCTTGGAAGCCACCACCCGCACCACCCATGCCTTCAAAGGCAGCATGCCCCATCCGATCATAGGCTGAGCGTTTTTGCGCGTCAGACAGAATTTCGTAGGCTTCAGAAGCCTCTTTGAATTTATCCTCAGCAGCGGGATCGTCTGAATTACGATCAGGGTGATACTTCATCGCCAGTTTGCGATAGGCTTTTTTGATTTCATCTTCGCTTGCGCTTTTAGCAACACCAAGCACTTCATAATAATCACGTTTTGCCATGCTAACTATTCACTCCCCTCGCAATCACGGTGTTTGAGTGGTAAGCACTGAGCGCGGTGTTAGACATCCGATCAGTACAGCCACACGAATCTTGCGGCTAAGATGGGGACTTTGCCGACAATAATCAATCACCCCAGCGTGTTTTATCACAACTTTTATCGAAGCAAATCACAGCAAGATCATGATGAGGCAGGTGCAAACCAACGAGCATCCACTTGTAAACGCTGCTGCACCATCTCCAACAAGCATCGCACACGACGTGGTACATATTGGCGACTGGCGTACACCGCAGCGTTGGTCAGCGGCGAGACCGAAGTGATGCTGGTCAATGGTTTTTTTAATCAATCTGATGCCCTACGAGCGGCTGCCCAAATTCTTGACAGTGGCAAAACCCTCAACACGATCTTTGTCAGTTATGGTGATCCTGATTTTTATTTTGGCCTTGAGACCCTCACCCAGATTTTTCCGCATGCCAAAATAATGGCCACGAGCGACACCATTGCACACATCGAAAAAACTCACGCAGGTAAACTCAGCTACTGGTCACCCAAAATGGGCAATAACGCACCCAAGAAAGTGATCATGCCGCAACCTATTCAAGCCAATCAACTGCGGGTGGATGGCGAATCAATCGAAGTACGCGGCGAAGGTGAAAAAACCTACCTATGGATTCCATCTGCCAAAGCTGTGGTCGGCGGCATTCCTGTATTTGCAGGCATGCACCTGTGGATGGCGGATGATCCAACGCCTGCCGACTGGGCAGTATGGCAGCAGAGTTTGCAAGGCATTCAGGCGCTGAAACCTGCCTTTGTGTTGGCAGGTCACAGTACGGCCGATGCAGCCACCACACTTACATCCGTGGATTTTAGTCAAACCTATTTGAATCAGTACGCCAAAGCCAATGCAACTAGCAAAACGGGCGCGGCACTGGCCAAAAAAATGCAGGCACTTTATCCTGATCTGGCAGGTACAGCTAACCTAGAGATGGGGGCAAAAGTGGTCAAGGGTGAAATGCAGTGGCCGTAACGCTATCATTGATCTGACCCACTGATACGGACGACTCGCTTTTGCGTTCGTATCAGTCACGCTATTGCACTCGTACCAAACGTAGACCGATGCAGCATAATGTCACTGGAAAATACCCAAGGCTGACGATTCTCATCATATTTTGTATCAAACTTAACAAAACAACAGCGTATTGTCTGGCGCACAACGGCGGCTGCATCTAACAGGCGTGTTATTTTGACCGTCTGACTAAAGCCCTTCACACTATCTCCTGCCATGTTTAAGCTACGGCATACACGACCGCCGCTGGGATCTGTTGTGGCTTTTGATTTTACCTACAAAACTGATGGACTGACTTGACCTTATGACTGGAATCGGAATTTCTCGCCTTGCGACCGCCTGCTGGATTGGCAGCAGCCTTTTGGTCTCCTCTGTGGCCATCGCCAATCCCGAATTTCAAACCTGCCTGAACCAACTTCGCCCGACAGCGCTCAATGCCAAAGTATCGGCTGCAACTTTTGACCAATATACACGCAATCTTGTCCCCGACATGAGCGTGCTCGATAAGCTGAACTATCAACCCGAATTCCAAACGCCGATTTGGGACTATATGTCAGGCTTGGTGGATCAAGAGCGCGTTGAACTTGGCCAGCAGATGCTCAAACAACATGCTGATGTCCTGCGACGGATTGAAGCCGCCTATGGCGTGGATGCTGCTACTGTGGTTGCGGTCTGGGGGGTTGAAACCAATTTTGGCAATATCACTGGCAAGAGCGACATCATTCAATCACTGGCAACCCTGAGTTGCTTTGGTCGCCGCCAAGCATTTTTTCGGGGTGAGTTGAACAGTGCTTTGCGGATCTTGCAAGGCGGTCATGTCGATCCCACACATTTTAAAGGCTCATGGGCAGGTGCGTTTGGCCAAACCCAGTTTATGCCCTCCACCTTTGAGCGGATTGCAGTCGATTTTACGGGTGACGGCAAACGCGATATCGTCGATAGCATTCCCGATGCCCTGGCTTCTACTGCCAACTACCTTAAACGCTCAAAATGGCAAACAGGTCAGACATGGGGCTTTGAGGTCAAACTGCCCGCAGGCTTTAGTGCTAATGGCGAGAGCCGCCGCAAAAAACGCGCCATATCTGAGTGGTCACAACGTGGCCTGACACGAGTCGATGGTACACCTCTGGCTCAAGGCAATTTATCCTCGATTGCCCAAGCAGGCTTGCTGTCACCTGCTGGCGTGAATGGTCCAACCTTCTTGGTATTCCGTAATTTTGATGCCCTGTATAGCTACAATGCCGCCGAAAGCTATGCTCTAGCAATTGCCCATCTGAGTGATCGGATGCGAGGTGGCAAGCCATTTGTCACGGCGTGGCCGACAGATGATCCAGGCATTTCACGCGCACAACGACGTGAATTACAACAGTTGTTGATCAATCGTGGTCATGAGATTGGCGAAGTGGATGGCATGATTGGTGAAAAGAGTCGCGCAGCGATTCGAATTGAACAAGCTCTCTTGGGTCTGACCGTCAATGGACGCGGTGGCCAAAAAATCTTGGATGCCCTCACCAAAGAAGCGCAATCCTCACCCTAAATAGACTGCGTTGGGTTCACATCTTTCAGGCCAATACTGCATGCAGTGTTGGCTTTTTTGAGATCGACTCCAACCCGATCTGTTGTGCCAAAAGTATACGATCCGCCACGCAACGCTTATCAAAAAAGACTTGTTTCTTGATCAACAACGTTCCATTGTGATGGTGCAACTGGCCACAATCGAGGTGGATTGAGCCTGTGTGTATTCGACCAGACAAGATCAGAGGGACTGAATCATGAAACTGAATATTGACCGTGTGATTGGGCATGAACATCCCACACAAGAACGCATCCGACTGTTTGCATCAGGTACCTGCAACCTGAAAGATTACGCACTGCTTGAAGTCATCGTGGATGAGCAAGGCCAAATCTCGAATCAAAAAGGCCACATGTATTTTTTTCCAGATCTGCCCATTGCCGATGGCGATCTGGTCATGTTGTATACCAGTGAAGGTGTTAACCAATGTACGCCGATGCAAGCAGGCAAGTCCCAAAAGCTGATCAATCTCTACTGGGGACTGCCTGAACCCATCTGGCATCAAGATAAAAAAGACAAGGCCATGTTGGTCAAAGTCTCTGGGCAACAGATGAAAAATGTCCTGCCCGACAGTAGCGATCCCTATCTCCACTACAAAGAGCCAGCTTAACCACCACCGCTTTTAGAGTGCGGCAAGCCGTCGCACTCACGCCGCCGCATCACACCAATTCACTGACCCTCATCAACACCACATCGCACGTTGTCCTACAGTGCGATCCGGGTGTGAAATATCAATCTATCCTAGACCCTCGAACAATCCCATCGACTGAACCATGCAATATGCCTATTTATGCAAATAGTTGCATAAAGATACAAGGTCGAGTATAAACGACCTCATCACATGCATGATCATTGATCAGACTCTGATCTCTGCTGATCCATCAAGCATCAAAGACCAGCCATGCCAATCACGTTTTTTGAGACTGATGAGGTTCTCCCATGCGTTTTGCCCCATTGACTCGCCGATCACGTACCACCGTGCTGCCCATACCAACACGCTCACCGCAAGATACTGTGAGTATCGGTCAACAAATCGCCCAACAGATGACCATACTTACCCGACCGTATCGCCCCACCCCATGGTTGTTCAATGCGCATTTGCAGTTGTTATTTTTAGGTTTACAAAAGAAAAATACTCAAACCTTGCACTATGACCGTATCGAGCAGCTCAGTATGCACGATGGGGGGACAACTGCACTGTATTGGATGGGTGCGGGGCTACCTGATCACACACCCACCTTGGTGATCCTACATACCATTACCGCAACTCCGAGCAGTATGCATCCACTGATTCAGGATCTACATCACCATACGGGCTGGCGCATTGTGCTCTGTCTACGTCGAGGGCATGCCGATCTTAAACTCACCACCCCAAAAATCAGTCTATTCGGCTCTACTAGTGATCTACATGAGCAACTTGAAGCAATCCAACGCTATGTGCCGCAATCACCACTATACGGTCTTGGCTCATCAGCAGGGTCAGGCCTATTGGTGCGCTACTTAGGCGAAACCGCCGAACAGTCTAAATTCAAAGCCGCTTTTGCTTACTGCCCTGGCTATAACATTGACGAAGCCTTTGCAAAGGCTCATCCAATTTATAGCCGCTTAATGACCAAAAAACTGATCGAAAAATTCATTGAGCCGCATCTGTCACAACTGAATCAATTGACCTCATTACCACAGCTCAAAACCGCCAAAACCCTGCTAGATTTTCATGACCAAAGTTATGAGTTGGCAGGTTATCAAAGCTATACCGACTACTCTGCCGCACACAATCCAATGCGCGTGTTTAAGCAAATTCAAACACCATTAATGGTCTTGAATGCTGAAGATGACCCAATCTGCAAAATTGAAAATGCTGAGCCCTATGTGGATCTGATCCAACAGATGTCGAATGTGATCTTTGTCACGACCACACACGGTAGTCATTGTGCGCATTATGAAGGCTGGCATCCCGAATCATGGGCAACACGCCTGATGGCTGACTTTTTCTTGACCTCGCATCAACAATTGCATTCAGCATAACCGCTACTCGTAATCATTACTCGCATAAAAAATGCCCCGCATCTGCGGGGCATCCGAGGTATATCTTATTTTGGGATATCGAATATGTCTGGATCTGCGGATTGCGTACCTAGCCAGTCCTGAAAAGCTGCAAAATTTTTGTAATCTTTGAGAGGGAGTACATACCCTTTAGAATAGTAAATACTTTTTCCCAAAAAGAAATTTGGGTTAAATATCAAAGCATAAACATACTGCTGCTCGCTAGTAGAGCTACTCTGATCAAAATAAGTTGGCCTAAATGTTAGCTCTCTGGAACCCTCCTCTGTGGTTAGTGCAAAAGAGGTTTTACGGCCACCTATAGATAGCTCTCGTGCCAATGGGTTGAATGAGAAAGCACCTAAATGCTCAAATAACAGACAAATCGATTTTGGCGACTGATATTTGTAGATGAATTCTTCAGCCGTCTTATATGGGATTTGACTATCGTCTTGACACTCCTCACGTCCACCCATGTCATCAGGATGGAAATAGCTGACTGATACAGGCTGCTGAAATTCAAACCCGGCGGTGTAGCTTACTGCTTGCTGTGAAAAGAGCTGACTACTCGCACTTTCGATTACTTGTCCAGAGATTGATTCACGATTTACTTTCAGTTGCAAAGTTAGATCCTTTACAGACAGATAAGAACCCTGACCTTCAACACTCAGCTTTGCCGTATCTAATGCAGCAATATAATCAGCCGATGGTTGACGAGCACCTTCTGCAACTTTAACGTTAAAGGTGTATTCAAAAAAACCTTTAAGTGAGTTGTCCTCAAAAAGTTCGATCTGTATCCATTGCTTGCTGACAGGGAGGTATGCATAAGATTCCTGCCTTAAAACTCCAGCATCGTCTCTGCTAAGGCGCTGAAAGTAAGGGCACGTACCTTTTGAAAAGAATCCATTACATTCAGCATTGATATCTCTCACGAAGACCTGACCATAACGGTATACACCCTGTAGGAACTCTTGTTCAAATTGGGCGCTACTATTTTGTTTAAAATACGGCGAGGTATTGGCTATCGGCTGCATTCTCACAGCATCATCTTTTAAGATTTTTGGCAAAACATCTACTACAGGTAAGGGCTTTGTACTAGGTTGATCTGAGGAAGGAGACCCTGTGCTACTCGCTGATGGAGCTTGATCAGAGCCACCACCACAGGCTACTAAAGCTAGTGAGATACCACACATAGCCCAAATTCTTAACTTCATATACATACAATACGTCACTGGTTTTTGTCAAACGCTCGTTCTATCGTAAGTGTGCTACGTCTGTCAAGCCTCCACACAACCAAAAAAACGCCCCGCAAAATGCAGGGCGTTTTTTTGACATTAGGCCAAATTAGGCTTTTTTGTCGTCTTTGACTTCGGTGAACTCAGCATCAACCACACCGTCATCCGCAGGTGCGGCTTGCTGTGGCTGACCATCAGCGCCTTCTTGTGGTTGCTCAGCATACATACGCTGGAGTACAGGCATTGCAGCGGCTTGTAGCGCATCGAGCTTGGCTTTGATGTCATCCACGTCATTTTCTTTGGTGGCGATTTCCAGTGCATCAATCGCTTCATCAATGGCTTTTTTCTCATCGGCTGAGACTTTATCGCCTTGCTCTTTGACGGTTTTTTGCATGCTGTGAATCACGCCATCAGCTTCGTTACGCGCTGCTGCCAAGTCCGCAAACTTCTGGTCTTCCTCAGCATTGGCTTCAGCATCACGCACCATTTGCTGAATTTCTTCATCGCTTAGACCAGAGTTAGCTTTGATCTGAATGCTTTGTGCTTTGCCCGTACCTTTATCTTTGGCAGACACATTCAGAATCCCGTTCGCATCAATATCAAAGGTGACTTCGATTTGTGGCATACCACGTGGTGCAGGTGGAATATCGGTCAGATCAAAGCGACCCAGCAATTTGTTTTGCGCAGCCATTTTGCGCTCGCCTTGATAGACCTGAATAGTCACCGCAGGCTGGTTATCATCGGCAGTCGAAAACACTTGTGATTTCTTGGTCGGAATCATGGTGTTCTTTTCGATGATCCCCGTCAACACACCACCCATGGTTTCAATCCCAAGGGTCAATGGGGTCACATCCAGCAACAGCACGTCTTTTTTGTCGCCTGACAAGACAGCACCTTGGATCGCTGCACCCGCTGCAACGGCTTCATCTGGATTCACGTCTTTGCGAGGCTCTTTGCCAAAGAACTCTTGCACTTTGGCTTGTACCAGAGGCATACGAGTCTGACCACCAACCAAGATCACATCGCTGATGTCGCCAACCGACAAACCAGCATCTTTCAGGGCGATTTTGCATGGCTCAATGGTGCGTGCAACCAAATCCTCAACCAAACCTTCCAGCTTAGAACGGGTCACATTAATCACCAAGTGCTTAGGACCTGTCGCATCTGCGGTAATGTAAGGCAGATTGATTTCGGTGCTACTCGAAGAAGACAGTTCGATTTTGGCTTTTTCTGCGGCTTCTTTTAAGCGTTGTAAGGCCAAAGGATCTTGCTTCAGGTTCACGCCTTCTTGCTTTTTGAACTCTTCAACCAAGAAGTCGATCAAGCGCAAGTCAAAGTCTTCCCCACCCAAGAACGTGTCACCGTTGGTGGCCAATACTTCGAACTGCTGCTCACCGTCGAGGTCAGCGATTTCGATGATCGACACATCAAATGTACCGCCACCCAAGTCGTATACGGCAATTTTGCGGTCGCCTTCTTTTTTGTCCATGCCGAATGCTAACGCAGCAGCAGTTGGCTCGTTGATGATACGCTTCACATCAAGACCTGCGATTTTACCCGCGTCTTTGGTGGCTTGGCGCTGTGCATCGTTAAAGTACGCAGGCACAGTGATCACCGCTTCGGTGACGGTTTCGCCCAGATAGTCTTCGGCAGTTTTTTTCATCTTTTTCAAGACTTCAGCCGAAATTTGTGGCGCAGCGAGTTTTTTGCCGTTGACTTCAACCCACGCATCACCGTTGTC
>JAYXXU010000057.1:0-4590 GCA_036019135.1 Pseudomonadota bacterium
CGCGTGATTATATTGATTCATGGCTTGGCCAGCAGTCCTGAGGCATGGGTGAATCTCACCAATGATATTTTTGGTGACCCCGTCTTAAGAAAAGGCTATCAGGTTTGGCAGGTGTTTTATCCCACCAATATGCCCATGCTGGAAAGCCGTCTTAAAATCCATCAATTGATTGAACGTGCCTACCAACAGGTTGACCCTGCTCAGCAGCATCACGCCAGTCATCACAGCGTGCTGATCGGGCATAGCATGGGATCAGTAATTGGTCGGATGTTGGTCAGCCCAACAGATCTGAGTGACACGGCGCTGACCCAGTTCAACCCCCAAGAACGGCAAAAACTGTTGAATGTGCCAGAGGTACGGCATTATTTTACGCTCTCGCCATTGCCCCAAGTACAACGTGCGGTGTTCATTTCTGCACCATTTCGTGGGACAGATTATGCTGATCGCTGGTTTACACGGGCGCTACGTGAAATCATCCGACTACCGCTCTCATTCGTCGAAGCGATTGATGATGCAGTTGCCCGTGCGCGGATTGATGATCAATTGTTACAGCGGATTACTGAGGCAGGGTTATTAGACTTTCAAAATGGAGCCAGCGAACTCAGCCGACAATCGCGTTTTATGCAGATTACCGCACCCGTCAGTATCCGTCATGGCCTCCCCTATCATTCGATCATGGGGCAAATTGATCCTAACACCCGCCGTGAAGACGCTAGTGACGGCATCGTACCGTATCAAAGCAGTCATCTGGCAGGGGCAGCCTCTGAAACATTAATTCAAGGCGGACACAGTATTCAGTCCACGCCCGAGGCAGTTTTAGAACTCAGACGTATTTTGCGGTTACATCTGGCACAGATTGGTGATATTCAAAACCAAGCGCAATCGCCCCAACGGCCTTGAACTACGCTTGTCCCAGCAATAATCGTTTGATCGGCGCATAAGAGCGGCGATGCTCATCCAACACCCCATGTGCGGCCAGTGCCGCCAAATGTGCAGCGGTCGGATAGCCTTTATGCTGGGCAAAACCATACTGTGGATATTGTTGATCTAACTGCTGTAATTGCCGATCACGGGTGACTTTTGCCAAGATGCTGGCCGCGCTAATCGCCTGCTCCAATCGATCTCCACCCACAATGGCTTGACATGGCATCGGTAAATCAGGACAACGATTGCCATCGATTAGTACCTGTTGCGCGCTCATGGGCAAGGCCAACACGGCACGCCGCATGGCCAGCATAGTGGCCTGCAAGATGTTGTACTGATCAATTTCGGTGTGCGTGGCCTCGGCAATTGTCCACGCCAAGGCCGACTGCTGAATTTGGACAAACAACGCTTCACGCTGTTTGGCGCTGAGTTTTTTGGAGTCGTTTAAGCCTTGAATCGGCTGATTGGGATCCAAAATCACCGCGGCCGTCACTACCGATCCCACCAACGGCCCTCGCCCTGCTTCATCAACCCCCGCAATCCACTGTTCGGCAGGGACAGCCTGTATCCGTGCAGGATCAGGCTCCGATATAGCAAGCACGCCGTGCGGGTGTGCCACCTCACTTAACCAATCAAGCTGCATCATGATCGTTATCCAATTGCAGCAATGCCAATACCGCAGCAGCCGCATTGGCCGATTGCGCACCCTGTAGATCGGTGTGAATTTTGTGCAGTGCTTGCTGTTGTTGTGCCATCAAATCTGGATGTGCCAGCAAATTACGGGCTGCTGCGACCACATGAACAGGAGTCGCATCTTTTTGGATCAGCTCAGGCACAATGATTTGACCAGCCAAAATATTTGGCAACGCCACATGCTTGATCTTGACCAAATATTTAGCCAATAGATAAGTCAACCAGTGTACTTGATACACGACCACCATCGGTCGGCGCAGCAACAACCCTTCGAGGGTTGCTGTTCCTGAAGCCAGAATCACCAAGTCACTGGCAGCCATCACCTGTCGGCCGACCTGCCCGCCATCATCCTGCGGCTTAATGATCCGTACTGCATGACGCAACGGCTCTGGCAATGCATCACGCAACACCCGAATCTGATGATCACGCGCCAGATTGGCCGCAGGAATCAAAAATCTCAATTCAGGGTCTTCCTGATACAGTTGGCGTGCCACATCCAGCAACAGCGGGGTCAAACGAGACACCTCCCCCGCACGACTACCTGGCAACAAGGCCACCACGCGCCGATCAGGCGTCATACCAAATACTTTTTTGCCTTGTTCGGACTGATGATTCAATGGCAGTTGGGTTGCTAATGGATGACCGACGAACACCGCATTCACGTCATGCTGCTGGTAAAAGGCCACCTCGAACGGAAACAAGCACAACACCAAATCAACTGCGGCACGAATCCCATGTACGCGACCCTGCCGCCAAGCCCAAACAGACGGACTCACATATTGTACCGTGCGAATCCCCAATGGCTTTAAACGTGCCGACACACGCAAATTAAAATCAGGGGAATCAATCCCAATAAACACATCAATCCGTGACTCACCCGTAAACTGCTCCAGCAAGCCATCCCGAATCTGAAACAATTCACGCAAACGCCCCAGCACCTCGACCAGCCCCATCACCGATAACCGCTCCATCGGATAAAGACTGATCAATCCTGCGGCTTGCATCTGTGGACCACCGATACCAACAAACTCAGCATTGGGATACTGTCGCTGCAAATCGCGCATTAAATTAGCGCCTAAAGTGTCACCAGACAGTTCTCCGGCCACAATCCCCACGCGTAACGTTGGTGTACTCATTGACTCCATTCCCACAATATCGGGTGAACGGATTCTAGCACCGCAAACAACGTGCCTGACGCAATGTTTTCTAACAAGACGTGTCTAAACAGTTTTTTTGCAGCTCAATTGCTCAAAAAGCAGATGATCGGCAAATTCACTCGACCTAAACGATATTTTTCATACCAAAACGACTTGCGCCAGTCACAATCAGCCCCCACCATTAGGGCTTGAGCATTTTTTGTATTTGAGTAGTGAGCGTGCTGTGAACGCAGATCAGAATCCATCGTTAGACCCCGTGGACGATATCAACATTGAGTCGATCCAAACCTTGATTACCCCAGCCCAGCTAAAGGCCGAAATGCCGCTATCTGAGGCCGCTTGCCAAACCGTTCTGGCAGGTCGTCAGACTGTGCGCGATATTCTAGATGGCCGCGATCCTCGGCTATTTGTGGTGATTGGCCCTTGCTCCATCCACGACCCTAAAGCCGCGATGGAATACGCCGAGCGGCTCAAGGTACTCCGCGAAAAAGTCAAAGACAGCTTATATCTGATCATGCGGGTGTATTTTGAAAAACCTCGCACCACAGTTGGCTGGAAAGGCTTGATCAATGATCCTGATATGAATGACTCGTTCGACATCGAAAAAGGGCTGCATATCGGTCGTAAACTCCTGCTGGACTTGAATGAAATGGGCTTGCCCTGTGCGACTGAAGCACTTGATCCCAATTCACCACAATACCTGCAAGATCTGATCAGTTGGTCAGCGATTGGCGCACGCACCACCGAAAGTCAGACTCACCGCGAAATGTCGTCAGGTCTCTCCTCACCCGTTGGCTTCAAAAATGGCACCGATGGTGGCATGACCGTCGCAGTCAACGCAATGCAAGCCGTCCAACACGGTCATAGCTTTTTGGGTCTGAATGCGAATGGTCAAGTAGCTGTCATTCGTACCCAAGGCAACCCATATGCCCACGTGGTCTTACGTGGTGGCAATGGCAAACCCAACTATGATGCCACCTCAGTGGCAGCGGCTGAGGCAGTGCTTGGCAAAGCCAAAGTCAGCGGCAAAATCATGATTGATGCCAGCCATGCCAATAGCAACAAAGACCCGTATCTACAACCATTGGTCATGGAAAATGCTGCGCAACAGATCCTTGATGGCAATCAGTCTATCGTTGGCCTGATGGTCGAAAGTCATCTCAAGGGTGGTCGCCAAGACATTCCAGCCAATTTGTGTGATCTGGTCTATGGCCAGTCGGTCACCGATGGTTGTATTGATTGGGATACCACTGAGCAAACCCTGCTCAAACTGCACGATCTCCTCAAAGATGTGCTACCAAAACGCGGACAAGCCGCAGAATAAGCCGCAACGGCACACGGTGACCTCCAATCTTCAGCCCAGCCTCATGCTGGGCTGAATTGTTTCAGCCCATCTCCATGATTCTCTGCTTCATCACAAAGTTGACACGCCAATCCAACCGTCTTGGCCTACAATGCTGATCACGGCTTGCAGCAATCAAAATAATCAACGCAACGGAGCGGCTGATCATGACAGTAACCCTACGGCGGACGCTAATCACCTTATGTTGGCTGATCATCACCTGCTCTCAAAGCAGTCATGCCAAACCGCTTGATTGGCCAAATGAACATATTCCCAGTGCGCTTGCACCGTTTGATGGCCAAGCCAGTGCCGTTGCTGCACTTGCTGAACAAAATATTTTGATCTATCACCATCCTCGGCAAGCCACCACGACCCCGACCTTACGCGGGGTCAGACGCTATCAAAATGTCAGCTTTAATAGCGCCGCGCTGGTGGTTTCTGCCAAACCTGATCAGGTTCGGCAGTTGCTCTCTG
>JAYXXU010000058.1:0-3078 GCA_036019135.1 Pseudomonadota bacterium
CCATGTCTGAGCAAGGCTTGTGTCTACGTGAGCTCACCCCTCAGGCAACCGACAGTGTACGCTCAGACCAGCCTGCGGTGACGGCCAAGCTACCCTGTCTGCACAAACGACATCTGGTGATCACTCCAACACATTCCACTTGGACACATGACATCAAGGTCGATGATCAAAAATATGCCCGCGGTGTGTACAAAGCGATTGCGTATACCGATGCTTTGTCTCTGAGCGCGCAATTCAAACCGACCGATGCACACCTCAATCCAACCGCACAACAAACACTGCATTGGGAACAGGCTCAAATGCTGCTGCCAATTTCAGATCTGCGCGGCATTTATCATTTGCCTGTACTAAATGTTGGCACAACTCAACTGACCTTTGAAATGCCTACCGATGGGACAACACTACCGATCACGCAGCCCTATGTCTTTGCAAAGATTGGTGAAGCCGCCAAATCACTCATTGATATCAATATTCAGATGGAGTTGGATGGACTACAAGCACTTAATATCAACCCTTTGGGACAAAACATCAAAATGAGCATGCAGGCTAACTGGCCTCACCCGCAGTTTTCGGGAGAGGCTTTGCCCTATCGCAAAAGTATTTTGGCAGATCGCTTTAGCGCCGATTGGAAAAACAACTACCTTGCCATGCACAACAGCCAATTACTCAATGCCTGCTTACAACGCGATCAAGCCAGTGCCTGCCAACAATTCAACAGCGGCAGCGCAAGTCATGGTGCTGAAGTGGCCTATAACATGGGCAATGAATCCACCAACTCCCTTCAGTCGTTTCGGATTGGTTTTATTGATCCGATTAATATCTATAGTCTGACCGACCGCACCTTAAAATACGCGGCGTTATTTATTGTGATGATGTTTGGGGTGTTCTTTTTATTTGAAGTACTCAAAGACCTACGCGTTCATCCGATTCAGTATGCTTTGGTCGGTGCGGCACAAGCCGTGTTTTATCTGTTGCTGCTGTCTTTTAGTGAGCAATTTGCGTTTGGGTGGGCATATCTTGGCTCAAGCTTGGCCTGTGTTGGGTTGATTGGTTGGTATGTCAGCTATGTGTTACATGGCATACGGCGCGCGCTTGGCCTTGCTGCGATGTTAGCCAGTATGTATGGCGCATTGTATGTGATCTTGCAATCACAACAACACACGCTGATTCTGGGTTCGGTGTTGGTCTTTGTGGTGATTGGGATTGTGATGTACCTGACACGACACATTGACTGGTATCAACTCGGGAATAAAGCCCAATGATCATTCCACCTATCCCCCCTATCATCGCGACTCTACAGGGTCAGTCACGGCAGCAGGCGTTGCGCATATTACAACGACAGGTCAAAGGCAAATTACAGGTGATTGCGGGGCTCGATCATCTGGATGATAGTCGGCGCGACTGGCTACCACAGTTGCAACTGAGCCTACGCTATGACTTGAATGACTGTGTACAACAGATCAACTTGAATGCTGTGGTGGCACAGATAGATCTGTACCAATCCACCCAGTATCTCAAACCGCAAGACCTGTTGGCTTATTACCGTGCCAACCGTTTACCCTTCCTTAATCTCGGCAATGTGATACACAGTATCTCTGAAGGGGTGAGTTTTTGCTTTGATCGACAGCAGCTTCACCATATCGTGTGGACACCGCCGTCATCGTTTTGCGCCACAGCTTCACGTTAAGCACAGCCACTAAAGTTAGCGTGCCGCCAATGCCGAGTTAAATGCGGCTTGAGCATTGCGTGGCACAACAAACCAATTCGACAATAGACACATACCCAGCAAATAGTGTCGTTTGATCTCAATAACAGCACTCATGTCCCACCTCCAGTGGGTGACTGGTTCTCGATCCACCAGATTTCGACCCATCACATCATCAAAACGTACGTGCTGGCAATAATTCTGCCAACATGCTCGGTGTGGCAAGGTTTTTGGACTGTAAAAAAGGCAGCTTGACATCTGGCTTGGTCATCCGAGTAAATAGCTGCATCTTCGACAGCCGTTGCTGTACCAGTGCCGCATTACTGGCAGGATCAACGACCGTTGTCCAAAACTCCGTCAAGCGCCGTACATGTTCTGCGCGCGCCCACGGCTGACCTGCAAGCGTGACTGGACGTGATGGAGTGACCAATACCAATACCGAATCACGGCGCTCTGTGACATTACGCTCATTAAAAAAGGTGCGGAGAATTGGCACACTGCCCAAAAAAGGTGTCTTGGAATATGTTTTGTCATCGACGCTTTCGCTTAAACCTGAGAGCAATAGCGTCTCACCGAATTTTATTTCGGCGGTAGCAGCAACTTTTTGACGGAACGTGGTCAAAGCCTCATTAAACGTACCCGCTGCATCTGCGGTCAAAAAACTGCGTCCTGTCTCGATTCTGACTTTTGTGCCTTTTGGGGTAATTTCGAGTGGTGTGACCCGCATATCAATTCCAATATCGATTTGTTCCAACGAGCTACTATTGACGCCGCCCACCGCAACCCGCAATGATCGTCCAACAAAGAACTCACTCTCCTCGCCTCGATATGCCGTGAGTTGTGGGCGTGCCACCACCGAATAATATTGCCCGCCACGGTTAAATAAGTTCAAGTTGTAGTTGAGCTGCGGCACACTGATTGAATCCGTAATCACCCGTTGATAACTGCGGCCATCTGGCACCCCATCCGCACGGGTCAATGATCGTGTCACCCCTCGGTTATAACCATACTGAAGGTTAAGCCCATCGAGCAAATTCATCCCCGTATGCTCACGCTGAGTGTTCTGCGATAAGATAATCGCGACATCTACCGAAATCTGATCGGGGGATGGGCTGTCTTGCACGACTGTCGTCGGATCGATCACAGGCGCTGCAATTGGCTGATCCAGCGCTGTCGTCTGGATCAACTGGCTTAGGCGTGGCTGTAATAACGCAGCCTCAGTGGGTGCAATCTGATCAAGCCGCCGAACATATGCCTCGGCACGGGCGGTTTCCCCTTCTGCAACCAATGCCAATGCTGCCAAACGCAGCAACGCTGGATTACGCGCTCCATCCAAGGCAACCACTCGTTCAGCCGCCACACTCGCCAATCCC
>JAYXXU010000059.1:0-4204 GCA_036019135.1 Pseudomonadota bacterium
ATCATCCCTGTCCATCCCATAGGTATTTAACAGCCTGTTATATACGCTAATTATCGCCACATTGTCCAGCCCATTCGGCCAATCAAGATTACCAACAACATCAAGAACAATATCCGAATCAAACCACTGCCATAGCGCATCGCCATCTGCGTACCAACCAATGCGCCACAAACATTACATAGCGCCATCATCAACGCCAATCCCCACAGCACATGTCCCGTCGGTGCAAAGTACAGCAATGCCGCCACATTGGTGGCGAGATTCACCAGCTTGGAGGCAGCGGATGCATGCAAAAAATCAAAGGCAAAAAACCGAATAAACACAAAAATTAAAAAACTACCCGTACCTGGTCCAAAAATCCCATCATAAAACCCAATCACCCCACCACTGAGTAGTGCCAGTACCCGCTCGCGCCATGTTACGACGCTCGGCAAATGCAACTGACCAAAGTCTTTTTTAGCAAAGGTATACACTGCAATCACGATCAGCAAGACAAACACAATCGGCTGCAACACAGCCCGCGGCACCAATGCCACCGCCGCCGCGCCCAAGAAAGAAAAGACAAATGCCGCCAACATCGCAGGCAAAATCAAATACCAAGGCAGCTTAACCCGCCGCAAATATGACCATGCAGCCGATGATGTTCCAGCCATACTGGCAATTTTATTGGTGCCAAACAACGTCGCGGGTGCAGTCTGCGGAAACGCATTAAACAACGCAGGAATCTGAATCAGCCCGCCACCGCCAACGGCAGCATCAATCAAACCTGCAAAAAAAGCAAAGATCCCTAAACTGATCAGGATCGAAAACGCAATCTCATCAAACATCAAACAGCATCAAATGATCACCAGTCGATACTGTAGGCATTCGCCTATACACAGACAAGACCGTCTCGTTAAAACTGCCCCTGCTGCAAAATCCATTGCGCAATCGCACGGCGCTCTGTCGGCGTCGCTGACTGCCAAAACTGCTGAATCTGGGTTAAGGCGCTCTGTGCAGCAACAGACTGATCCGCAGCTTGTTGGGCGGGTGCGATCGGCTTGGGGTCTGACAGGCTGATACCATCAATCACCCGTCCAACCATCCCCACCAAAGAATCTTCATTTTGTGGTTTGGCTTGTTGCTCCGCGACGACCTGACCTGATAAATTCATAACCTGTAGCGTTGGTTGTTTAGCATAACGCTCTGCCTCAGCATAATTGGTCGGGCGATTCTGCCATACCAAACGATATTGCTGCTGGTCTTTGGCCTCAAACTGAATCACCATAGGGTCGGACTTCACCACCTCATGCTGATCCGCCGACAGATCAAACAGTTGATCATAACGAACCGTCACCTGATGTTGACCAGCCGCCAAGGTGTATTGCCTAGGCTGGCTGGCAAAAATCGATGGCGTATAGGTTTTGCCATTGATCTGTAGAATAGTCATGTCATCGGTACGAATCAGCGTGGCATCTGCAAATGCAGGCACAGTGACCCATCCAACCATACCAATCATACCAATCATACCAATCATACCAATCATCATGGATTTGATCATGATATGCATCAATACTGCCTCCAAACACACCAGACAAACGCTATAACCCTCAAACCATTCGTTATTTATGAACAAATGATGACGATCAGACCAATTGCGCATCTTGCGGGAGAAATATGGCAGTTTTATGACAACCCATCATCTAGGTATATGATGCTTGATCAACACCATATCAGCTATGCTTTGACCTCATCCACTGTACTCAGCAACTTAACAACTTTCTCTCATTAGGATTGTTTTACAAAAGAAAAATGTCAAACAGGTCGAATCATTATTAAAAATAAATTAACAATTGGTAATATAAAGTTAATATAACTTAAAACCCGAACATTCATTTTTTCACCCCATAAAATCCACTATCTTTTATGCTCTCGGCAAGACCACACTTGTAAAAAAATGCCAATCATCAAACCTATAAAAAAATAAATCACTGTTTTTAAAATAAAAAATCAATCAGCCCTGTATGTAAAAAATGACCTATTTTGACAACTCACGACCCGAATTGAATCCGAACATCAGATCGGTTTAGCATGTTTTTTAATCTGATCGAATGGGTAAACACCGTCTTATTGACACCGCCCATCCTTCGTTATGTGAGGTAACACCATGATCGCGACCAATCTCAAAAAGTCCGTCCTTGGCAAAATCAAGCTGAGCCAATATGCCAAAGTGTCAGATTTTGCAAAATCTGGCAGCATGCCGATTCGCCATTTTAGTTTCAAGTTTGACTCTAAAGATCTGGATACCAAATTTTACCTGCAAAAAGAATGGGCGAGTGCCTATTTTGCGGCGCTGTCGATCTTTTTGACCTATGGCGAAGAATTGGTGATCGACACGGCGCGTTACCATCGTGACTTCATCCAAGATCCTATCTTGAAGCAGCGCATTACCGCATTGATCGGTCAAGAGGCTCTGCACTCCAAACTACATAATGAATATAACGATGCGATGATTCCGCGTAATTATCCCGTGACGTTGTATCGCTTCTTGGCTAAAAAGGTGTTCGAGTACAGCTTTTTGAAGTTTCCACAGCCACTTAAGCTCTCCATGATGGCGGGCATTGAGCATTTTACCGCGGTGCTGGCTGAATACATGATGAAGCACGAAGATCACTTCTATCAGTCAGATGATGAAAAAACCCGTGCCCTGTGGATGTGGCACATGATCGAAGAGTCTGAGCATAAAGACGTGGCATATGATGTGTATCAGGTTCTATCTGGTAACTATGCCCTGCGGATTTCTGGCTTTGCTTTAGCATTTGTCACCATTTTAGGCGGTGTATCACTGGGGGGATTGCTATTGCCTTTCCTGCAAAACCCCAAAAATCTGGTCAGCCTGAGTTTTTGGAAAGAAGCCAAAACCAGCGCCAACCTGTTGTTTGGTCCGAAAGATGGCGTGTTCGGTAGCACCATGGGACATATTTTGGACTATTTCCGTCCAGATTTTCATCCCAATGACCATGATACCACTGCATATCTGGAATACTACAAAGCCAAGCTGCTACATCCCGAAACTGGTGCATTGACCCCTTATTTTGTCAAAGAGTTCACCCCACCTGTTCGTGCTGCTGTGACGGCTGCTTAAATCAATCGTGGGACACCTCAGCCACCACTCGCAGGGTGGCTGAACCATGCCACTCTTTTTTATTTGGATACAATCATGGGTTTATTTGCAAAGAAGGCCAAACCAAGCCAGCAAGCATATGCAGTGGTCACAGGTGCTGGCAGCGGCATTGGCCGTAGCTTCGCATTAGAGTTGGGTAAGCGCGGTGGCACAGTGGTGTGTGCAGACATCAATCTGGCTGCGGCGGAAGAAACCGTTAGCCTGCTTAAACAGCAGGGCGCGAAAGGTTTTGCAGTGACCTGTGATGTGGGTGATGCCGAACAGGTCAAACAACTGGCGGATAGCGCTGAACAATTGATGCAGCATCCAGTGACGCTGGTGATCAACAACGCAGGTGTGGGCTTGGGTGGGAAATTTGATGAAGTGTCGCTTGAAGACTGGCAATGGGTGACCCACGTCAACCTATGGGGCGTGATTCATGGCTGCCACTATTTTGTACCTAAGTTTAAACAACTCGGCTACGGCGCGATTATCAACGTCGCTTCCGCTGCATCTTATACATCTGCACCTGAGATGACCGCCTACAACGTGACCAAATCTGGCGTGTTGGCATTGTCCGAAACCCTCGCGGCTGAACTTAAAAAATCCAAGATCAGCGTCAATGTGTTGTGTCCTACCTTAGTGCCAACCAACATCATCAAAAATGGCCGCATCCCTAGCCGCTACTCTGGCCTGGCTGACCATGCCTTGATGAATTTTGCCATGACCACCAGCGACTCGGTTGCACAACTGACCTTGAATCGACTGGATCAAGGCCAGTTGTATACCATTCCGCAACTGGATGCCAAGCTGTTCTGGCTGATGAAGCGAGTTTCTCCAACGCTGTACAACAAGTTTTTGGGCTTGTCGTACCGTTTGATCAAGTAATCATTTGTCGCCAACAGCCATCTTTTAGATTTTGAGGTTTAACATGACTCAACACGCGCATATCTATGATAGTTTTATCGTCGGTGCTGGTATTTCAGGAATCTTAGCGGCGATTCGCCTGAAAAAAATCGGCTACGATAACTTTAAAATCATCGAAAAAGCCAATCGTGTCGG
>JAYXXU010000060.1:0-7190 GCA_036019135.1 Pseudomonadota bacterium
TGATGCTGCACGTGCACGTGATGCTGCGCGCAAAGCCCGTGAAATGACGCGACGCAAGAGTGCCTTGGATATTGCAGGGCTACCGGGCAAGCTCGCTGACTGCCAAGAAAAAGATCCTGCCTTGTCTGAACTGTATATCGTCGAGGGTGATTCTGCGGGTGGTAGCGCTAAACAGGGTCGCAATCGTAAGATGCAGGCGATTTTGCCGCTCAAAGGTAAAATTTTGAATGTTGAGCGGGCACGCTTTGACAAGATGATTTCGAGTGCTGAGGTGGGCACGCTGATCACTGCCTTGGGCTGTGGGATTGGTCGGGAAGAGTACAATCCTGACAAACTACGCTATCACAAAGTGATCATCATGACTGATGCGGATGTGGATGGTTCGCACATTCGTACGCTGTTGCTGACGTTTTTCTTCCGTCAGATGCCAGAGCTATTCGAGCGTGGGCATATTTATATTGCGCAGCCGCCACTGTACAAGATCAAAAAAGGCAAGCAAGAGCAATATCTCAAAGATCATGAGGCGCTTGAGCAATATCTGCTCTCGAATGCGATTGACGATATTGCACTGCACCTTGATCGCGATGCACCTGCCATCCAAGGCGCTGCATTGGAAAACCTGATTCAAGACTATCAGTCCAGCCAAAAACTGATTGCACGTCTGGCACAGCGTTATCCAACCAGTCTGCTGAACGCACTGCTGTATGTGCCGATGTTCGACAAAATAGGGATTAGTGATCAGCAGCAGGTACAAGCATGGGCGGAGCAGTTGCAGCAGATGATGCTTGCCAAGCAGCCTGTATTGCGTCCAGAGGTATCATTGCAGGCATTTGAGACAGAAGAGGGGATGCAGTATTGGCCGCGTCTGACCATTTATGTGCATCAGTTACCTCAGCATTATTTGCTGGATCATAGCTTCTTTGCGTCAGGCGAGTATGGTCGTCTATTGAGCACTAGCCAAAGCTGGCGCACTCTTCTAGACGAAGGTGCTTATCTCCAACGTGGTGAAAAGCAAACGCTGGTGAATAGCTTTGCGCAAGTCTGGGATCAGATCATGCATGAGTCACGCCGCGGTGTGACCGTACAGCGCTATAAGGGGTTAGGCGAGATGAATGCTGAGCAACTGTGGGACACCACGATGGATCCAGAGAACCGCCGTATGCTCCGTGTCACCGTGGAGGATGCGATCAGTGCGGATCATATGTTCTCGTGTTTGATGGGGGATGATGTCGAGCCACGGCGTGCCTTTATCGAGGAAAATGCCTTAAGTGTGACCAATCTGGATATTTAATCTGGGTGCTGAAAAAGAAAATTGCCCTGTGTTTCACATGGAACACAGGGTTTTTTTATGGTGGGGTGGGTAAGAGGCTAATTGACGCGTTTGTTGGCAGTAAACTTTAGGCGTAGCAATTGCTGCCCTGTTGGTTCATGCAACTTATCTTCTAAATGCTCAAAACCATAGCGGATGTAAAATTTACGTCCAATTACATTTTCTTTGAATACCTCAACCTCAAGGTCTCCGTGCAATTCTTGTGCTTTATCCATTAGCGCTTTACCCACCCCCCTACCGTGGCAATGAGGCTGAAGAAATATTGCGCCAACTTCATTACCCATTAGCGCTATAAAGCCTTGTACTTCACTGTCTAATTCTGCGACCCACGTATCTGTGTTAGGAATATAAATATCAGCGACATTCTTTCGCTCTTGCGCGATGAATTCATCGGTCATAAATTCATGAGCCATTCGTGTTGCAACTTCCCATGAATCGAGAACTGCGTCTAAGTCTGAGGCCATATACTGGCGAATTTTTACTTTCATCGTTTTTCCTGCTTTCGATAACTGATAGCTGCAATTCTAGTGAGCTTCTACCAGCATTGATTGAAGAAAAGCGACAGTTTTAGCTAAATTCAAAATTCCCGTAGATATCTATAGTTAGATCTCGTTTTTGTGCATACGCAGCAGGTGTTCTACCGATGGAACTCTTTAGGTGGCGAATTAAATGCGATTGATCGCTAAAAGCATACTTGCTGGCAACATCAGCCCAATTAATATCTCTTTCATTAAGCTGATACAAATGATTAAGCATTTCTTCTAAACGAATCATGGAGTGGACTTGTTTCATAGTTAGGCCTGTCACTCTAATAAAACTACGCTCAACAGTACGCTGTGACCGATGCAACTTTTTTCCAATTTCAGTTATAGCCGTGTCGCTAAGCAATAGTAGTATTTTACGAACTAAATCACTATGCTTGTCTTCGTGACTAGTCAAGAGCCATGGCAAGAGGATTTCATCAAGTGTATTGCATACTTGTTTTTTTTGTTCTACAGCGTTAGTTAATAGTTGGTCTGAGCTAAATGTCTCCAAACCAAGTAATTTATTGATGTCAATAGACTTAACCTTATCTAGGCTAGATCTAAGATTAGGTAAATTTAAAGAATAGAGAGCCCCTATTCTAAATTTTATCCCAATAATCTGGAATGGATTTGAGTGATCCATAGTAAAAGTTTTTAAGTGCGGAAAGATCCAATGATCCCCATTAGCATATTGGAATGTTGAGCCATGAGTATATTGGTATACATGATTAAAATTGGCGATGATTAAATGGGGAGAAGGATCTGGATTAAGCTTAGGATAGATATTGCTGCGGTCATTCACCTCTTTTTCTAAAAACCAATAGCACTCAACATACTTGGATATATTCTCAATTTTCGGCAATAGTTTCCAGCTTTTCATTTAAATAACCAAAATTCAAAAAGCAATGAATTACTGCTAACTACGCTTTATGTGTCACCATGACAAATAAGCATCCAAAAAAATCATGCATCATTTGGTGGTTCGTATGAGAAACAACCAGAAGAATCGCATCGCCTACATCAAACTTATATCACCTGAAAAACACTCAAGCAAAGATTTTTTCATGCCTAGATGGTCGCTCAAGGGAGGCGGCCTGAATGTTCCACGTGAAACATTCAGGCCACATTGCCTCATCACAACACTACATCGCCTGCATCTCATCCAACTGCATCATCAACTCCAACAACTGCTCATCGCGCTGCTCGCACTCGTTGCGCAGTTGCTGTTGCTCATTCATCAGCTTGAGCAAGTCCGCCTTACGTGCCGCATCGTACAGACTACTATCGGCCAATTCGATTTCCATCGCAGCAAGACGTTGCTGGGCTTTTTGGTTGGCCGCTTCTAGCTTTTCCATCTGCTGACGTAGTGGGCGAGTTTGCTCACGCAGCGCGGCGGCCTGTTTACGTGCTTGCTCTTTGTCCAAGACTGGCTTTGGCTCTGGTGCGGCTTCAGAGACCACAACAGCAACGGGTTTTACAGGAGGTGTGGCTGCTGGTTTTTGTTGCTTGGCCTCTAGTTTGGCTTGTCGAGCCTTTTGATCGATGTCTTGCCGTGCTTGTCTCAACCATGTGGCATAGTCACTCAAGTCCCCAGCAAATGGCGTGCAACTGCCATCATGCACCACAAACAGCTCATCACATACTGCAGCAATCAGTTGGCGTTCATGTGAAACCAAAACCACTGCGCCCTCAAAATCCTGCAATGCCATGCTCAAGGCCAGCCGCATATCCAGATCCAAATGGTTGGTGGGTTCATCCAAAATCAGCACATTGGGTTTTTTCCAGACGATCAAGGCCAGTGCCAACCGCGCCCGCTCACCGCCAGAGAAGCCCGCACACGGCTCATCCATGCGCTGACCACTAAAACCAAAACTACCCAAAAATGCACGCAGATCAGCATCACTGACTTGACGGCCAGCCAACCGAGAAATTGCCAACATCGGTGACGCATCGCCATCCAGCTCATCCATTTGATGCTGAGCAAAGTAACCCAAGTTGAGATGTTCGCTGGCCTCCCGTTGACCCTTGAGAGTTGGAAGGACACCTGTCAGCGTTTTGATCAAGGTCGATTTACCCGCGCCGTTCATGCCGAGCAGTCCGATGCGGCTATCAGGCGTGAGCTGCAAAACGATATTTTGCACAATCGCCTTGTCACCATAGCCCGCATCGACTTCATCCAAGCGGAGTAGGGGCGTGCTCATCCGTGTTGGTTCACGGAAGCTGAAGGTAAACGGCGTATCGATATGCGCCGCAGACAGATCCTGCATCCGCTCCAATTGCTTGATTCGACTTTGTGCCTGTCTGGCTTTGGTGGCTTGTGCTTTAAAGCGGTCGATGTATTTTTGTAGATGTGCGCGCGTGGCCTGTTGTTTTTCAAATGCCTGTTGTTGCTGTGCAAGACGTTCAGCACGGGTTTGCTCAAAGGTCGAATAGTTGCCTGTGTAGAGTGTGAGCTTTTGGTTTTCGACATGTAGGATATGGTCGGTAATTGCATCCAAAAAATCCCGATCATGCGAAATCAGAACCAACGTTCCCGCATATTGTTTGAGCCAATCCTCTAGCCAAAGGATCGCATCCAAATCCAAATGGTTGGTCGGCTCATCCAATAGCAGGAGATCAGAACGGCTCATCAGCGTTCTGGCCAGATTCAGCCGCATCCGCCAGCCACCCGAAAAGCTGGACACAGGCAACACCAACTGGGCATCACTAAACCCCAGCCCTGCCATCATCTGCGCCGCCCGTGCGGGTGCGGTATAGCCATCGATTTCGCCAAAACGACCATGCAGATCAGTCAGGCGTTCAATCGGCATATTGGGATCATCTTGCTCAATCGCTTGATTGATCTCCCACCACTCCTCATCACCAGAGAGCACAAAATCCAGTGCAGCAGTCTCTTGGGTTTCGACTTCTTGCGCCATGTGCGCCACAGTCCATACACTTGGGCGAGACAGCGTGCCTGCATCGCCTGTGACCTCACCCAGTAGGGCGGCAAACAACGTGGATTTACCTGCACCATTCACACCTGTCAGGCCAATCTTCCAGCCGGGATGTAACTGCATGCTGGCTTGGTCGAATAACAAACGACCACCGCGACGAATGGCAAAATCTTGCAGTTGAATCACTGGGTATACCTCAAGGCTAAATAGAGCAAAAAATCTATGGCGATTGTAAGGACTTTGTGGGGGTGAAGCCAGTCAGAGCCTGTGGGAAAGCAGAGGGAAAATCGTGTGGATACGGGCTGAATCAAGCAAAAAAATCAGACAGATTTGAGCGGTTAATCTGTGATCTGGTTATCGGATTGTTGGCCTAAAATGTGATTTAGTGCGGTCGGCAATGATAGGCAATGTTCACTTGCTGGAACAACAAGATTTCACACCATTAGGGATGATCACCATGCATGGCGCAACTCGACGCTCACTGGCCGCAATCGCTTTATGTTCTGCGACACACGTTCACGCGGCTAACCAATCCATTTGTGTATTCGATCTGCTAGGGACATCAGGTGAGATGTTTGCCCTGATGCGCGATTATGCCATTAATGCAAAACGTTGGGGTGCCAATATCACCCTCAAGTCCTATACCGATGAGCGGATTGCCGCTGAGGATTTTAAGGCAGGGCAGTGTGATGGTGTGTTTTTAACTGGCATTCGTGGGCGACAGTTTAATAGCTTCACAGGATCAATTGATGCGTTGGGTGCAGTGCCTTCTAATGCCACAGCGCGTACAGTGTTACAACTGATGGCGCGTCCTCAACTGGCCAAAGATATGGTACAGGGACACTATGAAGTTGCAGGCGTGTTGTCGTTTGGCTCGGCATATTTGCTGATGAAAGACCGAAATGTTGACACCATGGCGAAGCTTGCAGGCAAAAAGATTGCTGTCTTAGGGCACGATCATGCGCAGTTGCGTATGGTGCAGCGGATCGGCGCACAGCCTGTGATTGCAGATGTGAATAATTTTGGCATGATGTTTAACAACGGACAGGTTGACGTGATTGGTGCCCCTGCAATGGCCTTTAATCCGATGGAGTTGTATAAAGGCTTAGGCACTCAAGGGGCAATTGTACGCTTTCCAGTGTTGCATGTTTCTACCAACCTGATTATCCGTCCAGACAAGTTTCCAGCAGGTTATGGCCAAAAAAGCCGTGTCTGGGTGGCCAGCCAAATTCCTCGGGTGATGGATTGGGTCGAGCAAATGGAGGAAGCCATTCCTGAACAATATTGGAAGACAATCCCTGCAAATGACTATGTTGGCTATATTCGCCTGATTCGAGAGGCACGGGTCGAGCTGACCAAAGACGGGTTTTACAATATCAAAATGATGAAGCTGCTCAAGCGACTACGTTGTACACAAGCACCGAATAGTTTTGAATGTAGTATGACGGACGAATAAACGATTTGTAGGCAGTCAGATTACGCAGCAAGACGGCAATATCGACTGGTTTAGTCATGCATCATCGGGTATTGTTGCGCGACGAGAGTCTTGTAGATACGCTAGGATGATGAACATGCACGGAGCAATCAAGCTTTCTTTGGCAGCATTGGTTTTGTGTGCCAGTACGGCGCAGGCACGGACAGCCAGCCAAACAATGTGTGTATTTGATTTGTTGGGTACGTCTGGTGAAATGTATGCCCTCATGCGTGACTACGCGTTGGCCTCCCGCAACTGGGGGGCTAATCTACAGTTGCGCGCGTATACCAATGAGCGGGTCGCCACTGAAGACTTCAAAGCAGGACAGTGTGACGCAGTATTTTTGACAGGTATTCGGGGGCGTCAATTCAATCACTTTACGGGCTCTATCGATGCCTTTGGTGCAGTACCATCGAGTGCTACGGCGCGTACCGTATTACGATTGATGGCACGTCCGCAATTGGCCAAAGACATGGTGCAAGGCAATTATGAGATTGCAGGCGTCTTGTCATTTGGATCAGCCTATTTGATGGTGAGAGATCGAACAGTGGACTCTCTCACCAAAATGGCAGGTAAAAAAATTGCAGTGCTTGAGCACGATCAAAGTCAAATGTACATGGCACAGCGGCATGGGCTTCAACCTGTGATGGCCGAAGTACATACCTTCGGCGGTATGTTTAATAATGGTCAGGTCGAATTGATTGGAGCACCTGCGATGGCCTTTAAAGCCATGGAGCTACATCGCGGCCTTGGTGCAAACGGCGGTGTCGGACGCTTTCCGCTATTACATGTGTCTACCAATATTAGATCTCTTGCGAAAGTATAAAAGCAGCCTATAATTTGAGCTATGAAATATGCTCAGATTCAGTCCTACACGGACTCACAGCTCAAGCGTCTGATCGGTATCGATCAAGCAACATTTACCG
>JAYXXU010000061.1:0-3644 GCA_036019135.1 Pseudomonadota bacterium
TGAAGATGTTGGTGGAGTCGCAGCGGGTGCAACGATGGACAGTGGTTTCTGAGATCATGATCAGTGATGTTGGGCAGTGTCGGTGATCCAGTCTTTATAACAAAACACGTTGACTTTTGACACTACCGTATTTTGAACCCGTAAAAAAGTATCCACCACCAAAAACATAGCAAACGCCAACAAGCTATATTTGTACATCAAAGGCAATGGTGGATAGCGCTGTGCTGACTTAAAAAAATCAATACCATGCTGCTTTATAACAGATTCGACATCTAGTGCGTCATTGACTGATAAGGCCACGACCTTACTGCCACCACGCTCAAAGTCATTGAACTCATTCACTAAGACACGAGGATTATCTATTGCAGCAGTCGCGATCGACTCATGCAAGTAAACCGCGCACCGTAGCGTCCATGATGACTCCTCCCAACCCTGCTCTAGCGGCGACAATCGAGGTGGAAAAATCATTGGATGCTCACCTGCCAAATATCGATTTCTTGTACCATCCAAACAAAGAGTTTGCTCAGCGGCATTGTAAACCAAAGACTTCATCTCAATCAGCCACACCCTGTTATCTAACACTTGATGCCTGAGTTGTCTAAAATGCTTTACATATCCCCAATACAACGTGAAAAAAAACAGCGGTATCCACAGCAGCAGGAACATGGAGGTGATTGAAAGGTATGTCACTGCAAACAGACTCAGCAAAAAACCGCCTAAAAAATATTCGAAGACTTGATGAAACCTCTCATTCAACAATGCAACAAAAGACCATGCACTGTTGCGGGCGTACTGCTGCGCAGACGCGCTTAATTGCTCCTCTGTGCGTTCAATATTTACAATATTAAATTCAGAATCAAGCATATAGAAACCTCACCTTGAACCATACGCAAGCTTATTGGCGAATCTATTGGCTTGATTCGCCGCTTTAATTTATTTTGGCTCAATTTAAGTGGTGTGCTTGATCAAACACCCACGCCCACATTCGCCTCACGCCATGCCAATAACTTCCGCACATCATCTTGAATCCCGTCTTTGAGCGCATCAAATGACGGGTATTTAATTTCACCATGTAAAAAGTACAAAAACCGCACCTTGACCCGCAACCCGTACAAATTGGCCGACGCTTGCGGCAAAAACACCTCCAGCCGCCACGTCAACGGCACAATGCCCTCTAGCGCTGGCCGTGTACCCAAATGCCCCGCCCCATACAACCGATCTGGCGCATAACCCAACACCCCACCGTTGACCCGCTCTGGCAACGTCGCACCGCTTAATGCCTCCATTTCCACTGCGTAAATGCCATGCAGACAAGGCTTTAAGCGATTTAATGCGACATTGGCGGTCGGAAAATCAATCGTCCGGCCAATCTGATCGCCGTACTGTACGCGCCCCGTAATCGTATAAGGCCGACCGAGCAGATGCGCCGCTTGCACAAAGTCGCCATCTTGCAAGCACTGCCGAATCCGTGTTGAACTGACCCGCCCACCATCGATTTCAATGGTTGGTAATGCCGCAACGGGAAAACCATAATCCATTAAAAACTGTCGGTCGCCTGCCCGATCACAACCAAAGCGGAAGTCATCCCCAATAATCAGGCTTTGCGCGTTGAGGCGATACTTGAGCAGGTCAGCAAAGGCTTGCGCAGTCAGCGAGCGAAACGCCTGATCAAAGCGTACCGACACGATGTAATCCACACCCAAATCGCGCAGCAGCTCGATTTTTTCACGCCATGCGGTAATGCGTGGCGGCGCGTCGAGTCCTTTAAAGAACTCTAACGGCTGCGGTTCAAACACCATGACCAGTGTTTTCAGTTGTTGTGCGTGTGCGGTCTGTTGCAGTGCGGCGATCATCGCTTGATGGCCGACATGCACCCCGTCAAAATTACCAATCGTGACCGCAGTCGGCGGCAGGCTAAACCCTTCAGGAAGCGCGTGTAAACGGAGCAATTTCATAGACAGACCATGCACACAAACAGCAAGACAAGGCTGCTATTTTGCCAGAAAAACAATGTGCAGGTATTGGCTTTGATGTGATGATGACCAGATGAACAGCCCATAGGCTGTCATCTGCTGGTAGAATTTTTGGGGATCAAGGGGTCAAGCTTGTACGCTAATATAGACTTGACCCTCTCGCTCAATGACATGGTAATGCTTGAGATCACAGGGCTTTTTACCCATTGCCATCATGCCGTGTGTGAATTTTGGTAAAGGCATACCCAGCAACGAGTCAACCCATTTGATGTTTTGGCCTGTGGCCAGATCAAAAGATGCACCATGAAACTTACAGGTCAATGTACCGTTGCTGACTGTGCCTTTGGACAGGGGCAAGCCCAGATGTGGGCATTTGGCGGCATAGGCTTTGAGCTGATTGTTGACACGGGTGACGATGACGGCTTCACCATCGACTTTGGCACTCAGGAGTTGACCTTCCAGAATGGCTGATGCGCTTGCAATTGGCTGTTCTGACATGAAAGACCTCAAATAGATCAAAAAAGAGCTTTGAGTATAGGGGGATAGGATGCACTCACCTAGTGCTATAACACCAGTTTTTGCTCGCCATCGTCCAGTCTACGATGGCTGTTGCTATGACGTAAAATCAACCTTCCTGCCCCAAAAATTCAGCCATTACTTGATCGATCAGCGCATAGCGCTGGTTATATTGGCTACGCTTCTTACTCGGAATTTCAGCAATTTTTTTACGTGGATATATAATTGGCATACTGAACCAAGCTCCATCCTGCATCAACTCTCCTCCTAGCTCAGACCAAAACTCATCATAACCAAACTGCACTTGTCGCATTGTTCTTTCTTTTTTTTGATAGTAATGCTGGTTACCTGCAACTGCATATATCTTCTCTAATGCCAAATGCTTTGCTAGCACAGTGAGAATCAAATACATAAAATTATGAGGACGCAAACCCATAAAGTCTTTTGTAAAACGCTTATAGACTTCCAACTGATTCGGACAGCCTTGAAAGCCACCTATCCACAAAGCGCGATCATAAAAATGAATTTGTGCATAATAAAATACTTGGTCATCAAGCAATAGTTTGACGCTGAGCTGACCCTCTTGACTCATCCAATCAATATACTGTAACACAATATTAATCTTATGCTTGCCCACATAAAACTCTTTCAAAGGCAACCCACCCGTATGAATAGCAGAAATGCCTTGCTCGCCAAAGCATCGATCTAAATGCTGATAGTGACCAACCAATCGACTTAGAATAAAATCAGCATTTACTTGCTTTAAGATATATGCCTTCATTCGGAACATAAATGGAATGTATGGATGAATCTGCAACACATAGTCCGTACCCGTTGCACTTAAATGAGCATGTAGCTTTCTTATCCATCTATGATAATAAACACCCCACAACAATGCTTTAAACTTATGCATACGACTTGCCTTTGATGACCAAAATAGAGTCAGCAAATAAATATAGAGCCGCATCCCTGCCCCCTCCTGCATCAAGAAACCTCACTTACTTATATTAAAGCACAATATACCCACAACAACTCAAAACCATCCACTCGTCTATATTGATACACGATGGCTTGGTAGAATCAAAGCCGAATAATTATTGCGTAGCTTAAAGCAACATATTAATGCCGTAACTCTCTAGGCCGAAACCCCGTCGC
>JAYXXU010000062.1:0-6371 GCA_036019135.1 Pseudomonadota bacterium
GCTATCCGTCACTGTCTGTGCCTGTCGAGCATGGTGGTCAAGGTCTACCTGGCTCTATTGGCATCGTCATGAGTGAAATGATGGGCACAGCCAACTGGTCATGGGGCATGTACCCTGGCCTATCACATGGTGCAACTCGTACGGTTGAGCATCATGGCAATCCTGAACAAAAACGCCTGTACCTGAGCAAGCTAGTCTCTGGTGAGTGGACAGGGACCATGTGCTTGACTGAAGCACATGCGGGTTCAGATCTGGGTATTATCCGTACCAAAGCCGAACCGAATGACGACGGCAGCTATGCGATTACTGGTCAGAAGATCTTTATCTCTGCGGGTGAGCATGACATGGCGGACAACATTGTCCACATCGTCTTGGCACGTTTGCCTGGTGCACCTAAAGGTACTAAAGGGATTTCGCTGTTCATCGTACCCAAATTCAACGTCAACGATGATGGCACGATTGGCACGCGCAACAGCGTAATGTGTGGCTCAATCGAACACAAAATGGGCATTCATGGTAACGCGACCTGCGTGATCAACTTTGATGCGGCCAAAGGCTTCTTGATTGGGCCTGAGAACCGCGGTCTTAACTGCATGTTCACCTTTATGAACGTGGCACGGATTGGCACAGCGGTTCAAGGCTTGGCGGCCTCTGAAGGTTCGTTCCAAGGTGCACTGACCTATGCCAAAGACCGTCTAGCCATGCGCTCACTGTCTGGCGCTAAAAACCCAGACAAAGAAGCAGATCCGATCATTGTGCATCCAGCCGTACGCAACATGCTGCTGACCCAAAAAGCCTTCGCTGAAGGTGGTCGTGCATTGGTGTACTTCTTGTCACAATTTGCAGACATCGTTGAAGCTGCTGAGGATGCCGAAGCCAAAAAATCAGCCGATGACATGCTGTCACTGCTGACCCCAATCGCCAAAGCCTTCTTGACCGAAACAGGCTCTGAAGCTGCCAAACACGGTGTTCAGGTCTATGGTGGTCATGGCTTTATTACCGAATGGGGCATGGAGCAAATCGTACGCGACACGCGTATCTCTTGCTTGTATGAAGGTACTACTGAGATCCAAGCGCTGGATCTACTGGGTCGTAAAGTATTGCAAAGCCAAGGTGCGATGCTGAAAAACTTCACCAAAATGATCCACAAATTCTGTGAAGCCAACAAAGACGATGCTGCAATGGCAGAGTTCGTCCAACCGCTGGCTGAACTGAATAAAGAGTGGGGTGATCTGACCATGCGTATCGGCATGAAAGCCATGCAAAACCCAGACGAAGTAGGTGCAGCAGCGGTTGATTACCTGTACTTCTCTGGCTATGTCACCCTCGCCTACCTGTGGGCACGGATGGCCAAATTGGCACAAGAGAAACTGGCAGGTGAAACCACCGAGCAAGACTTCTACAACGCCAAGATCAAAACCGCGCAGTTCTACTTCAAAAAACTGTTGCCACGCACTCGCTCACACGTCGAGACCATCGATACAGGTCTAGAGACACTGATGGCATTGGATGCAGAACACTTTGCATTCTAAGCGCATCATGGGTTAGCACCATGTGGCGGTGAGCAATGCTTGCCGCCACATGTCTGGGTGGTGCAGTGCCACCCGAGTTTTATTTGGCACGGAATTTTATAAGTTTGTTAGAATGACGCGCCAACAGGGTCTGTTGTGGCCATGATGTGATTTGCTGCATGCAGTGACCACAACCCCTCGCCTATATTGCTTTGCCGTTTGTAACCATTTCGTTTGACCGCAGCTTGCGGCCTCTTGTCTAGTCCATTTTAAGGTGAATTATGGCCATTTATAATGCTCCCCTACAGGATATGCGTTTTATCCTGAGCGACGTGTTCCAAGCCGACCAATTCTGGCAATCCATCCCTCAGCTTGCACATGTTGACATGGCCACTGTCGATGCCGTCCTTGAGGAAATGGCCAAATTTAGCCAAAACGTACTGTTGCCATTGAACCGCACAGGCGACGAAGAAGGTGCGCAGATCAATGGTAACGCGGTCAGCACACCAGCAGGCTTTAAGGAAGCCTTCAAACAATATGCCGAAGGCGGTTGGGTTGGTCTAGGTGCATCAGAAGAATGGGGCGGCCAAGGCATGCCCAAGATGGTCACCATGTTGGCCGAAGAAATGATTTTTGCGGTGAATCCATCGTTTACCCTGTATCCCTTGCTGTCGGTTGGCTCATGCTTGGCATTGGCCAGTTATGCCTCACAAGAACAAAAACAAACCTATCTGCCACGCATTTATTCAGGTGAGTGGTCTGGCACTATGTGTCTAACCGAGCCACATGCAGGCACGGATTTAGGTATCATCAAAACTAAAGCTGTGCCGAATGACGATGGCAGCTATGCGATTAGTGGCACTAAGATTTTTATCACTGGCGGTGAGCATGACCTGACCGACAATATCATTCACTTGGTTTTGGCCAAAACCCCGAATGCACCAGAAGGCTCTAAGGGTATTTCGCTGTTCCTTGTTCCAAAATTCATGGTCAATGCGGATGGCTCACTCGGCGAACGCAATGCTGTGGCTGCGGGTAGCATCGAACACAAAATGGGCATCAAAGCCTCAGCCACTTGTGTCATGAATTTTGATGGTGCGACAGGTTACTTGGTCGGCAAAGAAAACGAAGGCTTGGCCGCCATGTTCGTGATGATGAACTACGAGCGTCTGTCCATGGGTCTGCAAGGCATGGGCGCATCTGAAATCGCCTATCAAAATGCTGCGGCATATGCTGCTGACCGTACTCAAGGCCGTAGTGCGACTGGTGTAAAAGCTGCCGACAAAACTGCCGATCCAATCCTACATCATCCCGACGTTCGTCGCATGCTGCTGAACGTTCGCGCGCACAATGAAGCGGGTCGTTGCTTTGCGATGTATGTTGCTCGTCAGCTTGACTTGTCCAAGTATGGCGACGATGCACAGCGCAAACTGGCAGCGGATCGGGTGGCACTGCTCACCCCTGTTGCCAAAGCGTTCCTGACTGATCGCGCACTTGATGCCTGTGTCGATGCACAGCAAGTCTTTGGTGGGCATGGTTATATCCGTGAATGGGGTATGGAACAATATGTCCGCGACGTACGGATTGCCCAAATCTATGAAGGCACTAACGGCATTCAAGCACTGGACTTGATGGGTCGCAAAATCGTACGCAATGGTGGTGCCTATGCAGCCACTTACTTTGCAGAGATTCGTGAGTTTGCTGCCAACATGCAAGCTGCCAATGGCTTCCTCAAAGATGCACTGCTCAAGGCAGTTGATCGGATCGAGACGCTGACAAAAACCGTGATTGAGCGCAGCAAAGCCAATGCTGACGAAGTCAACGCAGCCTGTGTTGACTATCTGCATGCGTTTGGTCTGATGAGCTATGCCTACATGTATGCACTGATGCTCGAAGCCGCTGCGGGTAAAGAAGGTACGTTCTACAGCGACAAAACACTACTCGCCCGCTTCTTTGTCACCCGCTTATTGCCTGAGCTAGATGCTCGTGCCGCAGCGGTTGATGCAGGTAGTGCGCAAATGATGGACTTCCCAGCGGAATATTTTGCACAAGCCTAGGTTCGTGCCAAGCCCATTCGTTGACAGCAAAAAGGCGCGATGATGATCGCGCCTTTTTTTAGAACAATCTTCAAATCATCTGAAAACTCAATAGTTCAATTCGTTCTGCTTGGTGTTTGCCCCAAAGCGATTTTGACCACGCGTTCCTTCCAAACACATAAAAATCAACACAATCAAGCCACCAACAGCAGGAATCAACCCCAACAAGATAAACCAACCACTCTTGTCTTGATCATGAAAACGTCGAATCGTCACAGCTAATGTCGGAATCAATGTCGCCAACAGATAAAGACCTGTCAGAATCATATGACCGAACACCACACCATCGATAACTGCCAATACCAGTATGGCAATCATCAGAGAGTCACATCGTTTTAAGCTCTTTTAGAGAAGACTGCATCTGCATTGTTGTCAAGTAAAACTCATTTTTTAACTCACCGATACACGGCTTTGGCGGCCGTATAAACCAACATACAGCAACAGTCTAAGCATTTTAAGATCTGCTAACATCTTCTGTTTGATAAATACAACCAGAGGCATGTGCCATGAAATGGCGTAACCGACGACAAAGCAATCGCGTGGATGATCAACGCACGCACACAACAGGCAAGCGCAATATCGGTATTAAAGGCGGCATTGGTACGGCGGTTTTGGCACTGGTGCTGTGGGGCGTATTTGGGATTGACCCGAGCACCACACTGGGGCTATCTGAGCAACTTAGCAGCCAAACCAGCACGACACAGCCTATCGTGGAAACGGAACAATCCAATCGAACTAAACAGTTTGTCTCAGTGGTACTAGCCGATACTGAAGATACATGGCAACAGATTTTTGCCCAACATAATGCCGAATACACACCACCGACCTTGGTTTTGTTTGAAAATCGAGTGCAGTCCGCCTGTGGACAAGGCCAATCTGCGATGGGTCCCTTTTATTGCCCTGCGGATCAACGGGTGTATTTAGACATGCGATTTTTTGCAGACATGCGACAGAAATTTGGCATTCGAGGCGAGCTGGCTGGCAGTGGCGAAAGTGATGGCAGTCAAGCGGGTGATTTTGCCCAAGCGTATGTGATTGCACATGAAGTTGGACATCATGTGCAGACGATTCTCGGAATTTCACAGCAGGTTCGCCAAGCTCAACAACAGGCGCACAGCGAGACCGCCCGCAATCAACTAGCCGTGCGACAAGAGCTACAGGCCGATTGTTTTGCTGGGATTTGGGCGCACCATAATCAAAAGCGCACCCAATTTTTGCAAGCGGGGGATATTGAAGAAGCAATAGATGCCGCTAGCCAAATTGGCGATGATCGACTGCAACAGCGCAGCCAAGGCTACATCGTGCCAGAAAGCTTTACGCATGGCAGTAGTCAACAGCGAGTCCATTGGTTTCAAGTCGGTTTAAAATCAGGCCAATTAGAGCAGTGTGATACCTTCCAAGCAGCCATCTAATCTGCACCGATTAGCACTGCTCAGACAGACCAGACCTATGTGATGGTTCGGGGCTGTTGATGTGCAAAAAACATCCGCAGCTCCAAATCATGCAATCACAGCGTTTAGAACTTTACCTGTAACCCTACACTGACATTACGCCCCATTAAGGGCACAACATTGGTCAAAAACGAGGTATGGTTGTAGGCTTCTTCGTTGAGCAGATTTGTACCACGCACAAATACGCTGTACGATGCTGAACCTGTCGAACGTCCTTGATAGCGTAGGGTTGCATTCAACATGTCATACGCAGAAGTCACTGATTCAAAACTGGCCAGCTTATCTTGCTGATCAACACGATATAACTCTAGCTCACCTGACCATTGCTGCCATGTGCTGTTCAAGCGTGTGCCAAATCGAGCCGCTGGAATACGCGGTAGATTTTCACCATCCGTCAACTTGCCCCGAACGTAGTCACCAAACACTGTAGCTGACCAAACAGGCGAAAAACGATAGCTGGCTTCAGCCTCAACGCCAATAAACTCAGCATCGGCTTGGGTATACTCAATCAAGCGGAGTTCTTCAAAACGATCCCGTGTATTAGCATAAATATAATCATCAACTCGGTTATAAAACACATTGCCGTTAAAAGTCACATCCCCTGCTGTACGGCGTAAACCCAACTCAACGTTGTGCGAGGTTTCGGCCTTGAGATTGGGATTGCCGACTTCGAGCGTATTGGTCGCCAAATGCACACCATCGGCATACAGCTCCTGTGCATGTGGTAAACGCTGTGAGCGCGATGCGGTTAACACGGCACTATAATCAGGCAAAAATTCCCATAATGCGGCAGCAGACAATGACGTCCCGCTTAAACTAGAACGTACTTGGCCATTATCAGGGGTAATCTGTTGCCACTCTTGTCGCGCTCCTAGCTCGAAATGCCAATCCTGCCACTGATAATGCTCCAGCAAAAACAAGCTGGTATTTTTGGTATCTGTTTTGGGCAAAAATGCCTCAGCACCAATTGCAGAAAAATCATGCTGTTGATGCTGCACACCAATCACACCACGCCAATCACCAATCGGCTGATGCTCTAACTCCACACGCGCTTCATACCCTTGATTGCTAAAGGTTGTTCCAATCTCCCCACCCTCAATCTCTTGATGCTGATAGTCGGTATATGCCGCACGGAAACGCAACTGGTCAATCCCTATCATGGGATCAGCCAGCTCACCACGCACATCGAACCGTTCACTACGCAGCTTGATCTGTGGAACACCATGCGTATCATGCTCATGCTCATGCTCATGCTCATGCTCATGCTCATGCTCATGCTCATGATCGTCGTGATCGTCGTGATCGTCGTGATC
>JAYXXU010000063.1:0-1326 GCA_036019135.1 Pseudomonadota bacterium
CAGTGTGACACCAGTCCAGCCTTCTAACATTTTGACCACAGCCGAAAAATCAGCATTCGGCTCAGCCTGTAGGTTGGCCGCGCGATACAGGCTTTGGGTGAGTGCTAGCAGCGGAGCGGGCAGTTTGGCGTGATGTATCAAATCCAGCGCAATCCCTGTGTCCTTCGCCAGTAGATCTAATGCAAAGGTGTTGGGAAAAGCACGATTGAGTATCCGTTGCGGTAAGACCATTTCTGTCGCCATGCTGCGGCCGCTCGATGCATTGATACAGGTCAACGCCCCATGCAAATCGACCCCATGTGCTTTGAGTGAGCTAAAGCCCTCCGCGGCTGCCCATAGATTGACCGCCAATAACATGTTATTCACAGCCTTGACCGCAAAGCCTGCACCGCTACTACCGACATGCTGAATCAGCCCTGCAAATGGCTCAATCGCAGGCCGTGCGCGATCTAGGGCAGTCGCATCACCGCCGACCATGACGGTGAGAGTGCCTTTTTCGGCGCCGATGGTTTGACCCGAAACAGGTGCATCGAGAAAGTACACGCCGTGTTGTTGCAGTTGAGCCGCCAATTTTTGGGCAATTGCAGGCTCACCACTGGTGCAATCGACCCAGATGCTGCCTGATTTTGGGGGATATGCGGCGATTAGTGCCGCAACATCGGCACTGGTCGGCAGACATGAAAAAATCACATCAGCTTGTACGGCGTGCTCAATCGGTGTGGCCATGGTCGCATATTGCAATGCGTGCGCTTCGGCCTTGTCAAAGTTACGATTCCAGACCCTTACATCTGCACAGCTTTTGGGCAGGTGTGCCGCCATTCGCCAGCCCATAGCGCCCAAGCCTAAAAAAGCGATGGATTGAATCATGAGTCGTATATCCTTGAACAAACAGATGAAGTGTAAAAAGCAGCCTGATCAAGCGGGGTTATTCGGAACGTTGCGCCAGCCAGTCTGCCATCAGTGGCCAGAACTCTTGGCTCGCGGCTTCGCTGCCGATCATGCCGACATGGCCACCCGCAATCGTGGTAACGGTCGCATCGCTGGTGCCCACCAGATCAACCAAGGGGCGAACGGCATCGACCGAGACCATCCCATCATTGCGGCCTGCCCCGACCAGCATAGAAGCATGGATATCCTTGAGATATACCTGTTTACCACCAATTTTAAACTCACCTTTACTGAGCGGATTATCCAACCAGATCTTCAACAACATGTCACGGTTGACCCCGCCAGGGTAGTCCACCATGTGATTGAGGAATGCCCCAAGCGTGGCATGTGCCTCTACAGCGTCACGGTTATTGAGCTGTTTAAGCATATTCAAGTGAC
>JAYXXU010000064.1:0-4353 GCA_036019135.1 Pseudomonadota bacterium
GGTGCTGGTGCTGGTGCTGGTGCTGGTGCTGGTGCTGGTGCTGGTGCTGGTGCTGGTGCTGGTGCTGGTGCTGGTGTCACTGTGTCGCCAATGACATAGACTTTTTGTCCATTGCGCGGCGTCAGAAGCACAACAAAATCTTCACGCACCATTTGCAGCACGGTTTTAAAAGTGAACAATGTGACTCCTAGCGACGACATGGCATCCTCTTTCGTGATCCCCTCAGGATGTTCTTTAAGCAGATCAATCAACTGGATGCGCAATGGGATTTTCGGCTCTTTAATCAGAGGCGCTGGGGCAGGCCGCACTGGCTCGGACACCAAAGTAACTGGCGGCATAGCTTCGACAATTGCCTTGGGCGCTTCAACAGCTTTTGGCATGGCTACGGGTTTGACTGCTGCACCGTCATCTTGCGGCAGATGCCACTTGCCGCTGATCTCACTCGCGCCAAGCGCGGCGAGGGCTTCGCGTGCCTGTACAGGGCCAGTCAATAAATCGGCGGTGATGCTGCGCAGTGTCACGCCATCATTGCTGTCGCTTATGTAGTCACTGATTGCACTCATAAGTCGCTGTAGTTTTGGATCAGGCTTTTTCATCACATCATCCTTGCCCCGCCAGCGCGGGGCTGTGTCGGTTAGGCGGCGCTGTCGGCGTTGAACGCATCGATGCGTTCTTTTTGCAGGGCGAATAGGCGGCGGCGTTCTTCGGTGTTTTCGTGCTTGCCGATGCGATCCATGAGCGCCAAGCAATGAATCTTTGTTTTGGCGTGATTGATCAAACCGACGATTTCCGCGTACGTCGCTGGCTTCTCGGTCAGCTCGATAGCGTTTTCGATCATCTGGGTGGCACTACCGATACCCCGTGCATTGCCAAGGTTTGTGAGTAGCCGAAAACCTTTGCTGCTGAGTTTTCCGTCCTCCATCAGTCCGCTTGCTGTAAAAAATGCAACGTAGATCGGGTCGGCTTGGCCAGCGCTGGCAAAAGACAGTTGGTCACGCACGACGCTAGGGTGCATATCCAGCTTGGTCACGACGTCAACTGGTGCAGGCTGCGACAAGTCCATGACTGGCTCAGGCCGCTCTAGCGCTTCAGCAATCGCTTGTTCAATATCGATCTGGTCGGGATTGGCCGCCGCCACTGGCGCTGGCGCTGGAATCTCGGTGTCGCCGCTGTATGCGATTTCGTCGCTTGCATCAATTGCTTGCACAGCGTCAGGATCGATGCTGTAACGCTGCTTGTTGTCATCGCGTAGCGCATCATCGGTAGTGTCGACGCAAGCCACCGCAGACACGCTTAGCCCGAGTTTGGCCATAAGATTGTCAATCGCATGTTCGGCAGATTTATTGCTAGATCCGCGCTTGTATGTCGCACCAGATCCAGTGACGGCAGTCCACGTGCCGCTCCGCTGTGCGACGATGACCGACATCATGCCGCCAGTCCGTCGATTATCGAGCGAGTAGCGCCACTGTCCGCTGCTTTCTGCGGTGGGGCTTGCGACGTGATTAATCTCGCACTCGCCAAGCTCAAGATGGTCACACAGCGACTGTAGCGCGACGTAACGATTGACTGTGCTGCCGCCGCTGTGCTTGCCGTGCCGCGCGATCCATTTCAGACCTTTTTGCTCGACCAAAGCGCAAATCACGCCGTCTTGCAATAGCTCCTCAGTTGCGTCGCTGCCGTCAAAATCGGCGGGCAAGTCGCCGTTGTCTGTGATTGTCGGTAGCGGTTCTAGTTTTTGCTTCAGCGTGCAGACGGGTACGACATCGTCAGGATCTGGCTCAGCTTCAACAACAGGTGTAGCGACAGGCTCAGGCTGCCCTTTACTCAACATAGGGCATGGTGTCGACTCATAAAAGCTATCGGGCACGTCGGGGCAAAGCGCTGTATCTGCGTCTGTTGGTTCGTCAAAGGTGTCGATTTCGGGGGAATTAGGCTGTTGGTCGGGTGGTGCGTAATCAGCCGTATTTGCGACTGTGACGGCAGCAGATTCAAAGGTTTGAGGTGCTGATGGGGTGGTGGTTAGTGTTGGTGCAACGTCGCCAAAGATCCGATCCATCATAAAATCATGATATTTCGTCTCAGCGTCAGCAATTTCTTGCAACTGTGCTTCAGTAGGGACTTGCCAGTTCACGATCTGGCCTGTCGATAAATCTATTTCCAGATTGCTTGGCAAAAACGCAATGGGGTCAGCAGTGCTTGCAACAGTCACGCCGTGTGCGTCGATGAGCGCTGCTTGATCGGTTTTGATCGCCAATGCGATTTTGGCGACTGGCACGACAACAACGCGGGTTTGTTTGATGATTAAGCTCATGATTGCATCCTTGGTTTGGATGCGCCCCGACGCACGGGGCGCGGGGTTTATGCGATAACGTCGGGTACGTCGGTTTTGTACGGCTCAAACTCAGGGCTTGAGCGGATCATGTTTTTGATGAAATCAGGCTGAGCGTCGATCAGCTTGAGGTCTACAGTTGCTGGGTCTTCGAAAGACAAATACTGTGTCGGATGAAATTGCTCGGGGATAGGCGTGTCTTTAGGCAGCGCCATGACCGAGTTCACTACTGCCTTTTTGTTTCTGTTTTGACCAACCGACAAAAAACAGCCCTTGCCCAAAATTGCACGCAGATCAAAGCCGTCAAGATCTTGCTCAGTAAATTCTTTGCCATTGCGCCATGCGACCAGATCCGAGCGCAATGTCGCCTTGTCGCCAAGCGATAGGGTGTAGTTTTTGCCGATCACGAATGGCACGCCGTCGCCGTGTTGCTCGTTTGGTAGCTCCCAGACGATGCGGACTTTGCGCTGAATGGTCTCTTTGCCTTGATACTCATCGTGCTGTGTACCAAGGTCGAGTAAGCCAATGCAGCGTGCGAGTTTTGTGCCCGTAGATAACGGCTCAAGCGGCGCGCTTGATGAGTTGCGAGATACGATCATGATTAGCACTCCCCCCAGTTGCGGTCGTCACGCACCGACTGACTGCGCTTGCCGTCAAAGTAGCGACCGCCAAAACTGACGGCATTGCTGCGCGATTGGGCGGCTTCACGCGCTTTTTGCGCTGCGGCGATGCGACTACGCTGTGCATCAAGTGCTTTGATGCGCTCAAGCTGGCTCGGTGTTGGCTTTGGTGCAGCGACAAGTGACGCCTTGCCGCTACGGACAGCACGGACTGCGGCATGCAGTCGGTCAATGACGATCTGGCCGACTGTGGTGCGATCCCAGCCGCGCCCGTCGTGCAGCCAAAACTTGCCGTTTTGCTCAAGCATGATGATTGCTGTGTCGAGCGTGTTGCCCAGCGCAAACTTGACGCCGTTGCCGCGTACAAACTCGACGATCCAGACTTGACGCGCATCGCGCTTGGCACGGGCTGCGGCCAGTTGTTCGGATTGGGCGCGGTCGCTTGGGCGCATGGTGTGACGAGAGACGATCATGACTTACACCCCCAACCATTTGCCGACGACGGCCAAAATGATCACGGCGACGGCGAGCCAGATTGCCAACTCGGCGACGGCGAGTATTAGCGCGATTGCGCGGCGGGCTAGGGTGGGTTGTTGCGGGGTCGGGCAAGGTTGGTACTTGCGGCCTGTGCTTGTGTTTGACATTGTTGTTGCTCCTTGCCTTTCGGCTGACTTGGTAAGTTTATCTTATCGAATGCTTACTAAGTCTGCAAGGGCTTTCTTATCTTTTGCTTATCATTTTTGTTGTTTTGATAAGACGTAAAAAAACCCGCTATTGCGGGCTTTTATTTGGCGTAAGTTACTCGGGGCGTATCGACCCAACAACAACACCGATGATATGGCAATCTGGCTCTAACGCCATATAGCGCGGTGTCCAGTGATCGTTAAGCGCTTTTAGCATTAACTGCCCATTATCACCTGTTGCTAACTCTTTAAATGTAGAGCCATTTGTGCAACTGGCGATGACGCGCTTTCCTACTTCTGGCGCTAAGTCTGGGTTTATAAAAATGATGTCCTTTGGATGGTATCTCGGCATCATGCTCTCTCCCTCTACCTGCAACGCGTAACCGCGTGGCCCAGTGTCAAATACGCTTTGCACGTACTCATGTTCTCCATTGTGATGTTGCTGGTCATTATTCCAATCGCCCGCCTGAACAAAACTAATGAGAGGAACTAGGTTCTGTCTTGGAAGCGACACCTGTGAAACATTCACGTCCCAAGCGCGATTGCTCTGGGCTGGCTCATCGCCATGCAAAATATACTTGATATCACATTCAAGCACTTCCGCTAGCTTTGCCCACAAAGCCTCTTCTGGGAATGTTTGGTCATTTTCCCACTGCGAGACTGCGGGACCACTAACACCAATTTTTTCCCCCAGAGATCGCTGAGAGTACCTTAGGAATGT
>JAYXXU010000065.1:0-10224 GCA_036019135.1 Pseudomonadota bacterium
GGGGCGCTGGCCAAGCTGAGCTTTGATCAATATCAGGTACTTGAGCCTGTGCAGTGGGGCAGTGAACGATTCTTTGCGGCGGGTAATTTTTTTACTCCAAATCGTCGGGCAAAAATTGTACCTGTGAGCGTACAGCCGACAGGATATCAGCCCAGCAGTGACTATCCCTTTGTATTAAATACAGGTCGGTTGCGTGATCAGTGGCACACCATGAGCCGTACAGGATTAACCGCCCGTCTGACGCGCCATACCAGCGAACCGTACGCCGAATTACATCCTGATGATGCCGCTCAGCTTGCGGTCGAAAGTGGCGATATTTTAAAAGTCACCTCGGTGTGGGGCAGCGCGTTTGCACGGGTGCTGGTCAATGAAGGGCAACAACGCGGCATGGTGTTTATGCCGATTCACTGGAACGGTGTGAACAGTGCCAATAGTCGGATCGGGGCGGTGGTCAATCCCGTAGTCGATCCGATTTCAGGTCAGCCCGAAAGCAAATTTACCCCAGTCGCCTTGTCTAAAGCCGAGTTTGCCCAATACGGGTTCATCTTATCGGCTGAAGCATTGCCATTACTGACACAAACTGACTATGCCGTGAATGTTCGATTGGCCAACGGCTGGCGGCAAGAATTTGCTGTATCGACTGCCTTAGATGTCACAGCCTTGGGTCTGGCTGAAGCGTCGTCTGATCCTGCAACCCTCGAATATCACGATCCTGCACAAGGCATTCAGCGCTTGGCTTGGTTGGGTCAGTCCTCAACACAAGACCAGCTGTCCCGTGTTGTCATGGTCGCTCATTCGGCCAACCGCCTCCCACCCCGTGGTTGGTTGGATGAGCGACTAGGGCAATCTGTCGATGCCTTGACCCGCCGTAGCCTACTGTCAGGTGTAGCAGCCGATCCTGCCGCTGATATTGGTGAAATTGTCTGCTCTTGTTTTGTGGTGGGCAAAAATACCATCTGTCGTGCGATTGCCGAGCAACAACTCACCAGTGTTGCCGCAGTCGGTCAATGTCTAAAAGCAGGAACCAACTGTGGTTCTTGTCAAAGTGAAATCGCCAAGCTGATTGCACAGGTCGCGCCCAAAGCCGATCCCGTCAGCCTAGCCCAAACCGCCCTCGGAGAATAAACATGCGTATCGTCGTGATTGGTCATGGCATGGTTGGCCACCGCTTTGTCGAAGTGCTCGCTCGCGAGGCTGCAACCACCAATATTCATCAAAACCTACATGTCACCGTATTGGCTGAAGAGCATCTGCCTGCCTATGATCGGGTGCAGTTGTCCAGCTATTTTTCAGGCAAGACTGCCGATGATCTGTGTGTGGTCATGCCGAACTTCTTTGAAGATTCAGGTTTTACCCTATGCTTGGGGCAGCCTGCCACCCAAATTAACCGTCCCCAAAAAACCGTCACCACCGCCACGGGTGAGCAAATTCCTTATGACAAGCTGATTATTGCGACAGGTTCATTCCCGTTTGTCCCTCCTGTCAAAGGCAATGATCGTGAAGATTGCTTGGTCTATCGCACTATCGATGATCTCGAAAAAATGAAAACTGCTGCTGCGCGTGGCACTGTCGGGGTTGTGGTGGGTGGCGGACTGCTCGGTCTTGAAGCTGCCAAAGCCTTGCGTGACTTAGGACTAGAGACGCATGTGGTTGAGTTTGCGCCACGCTTGATGGCAGTACAGATTGATGATCCTGCGGGCAAAATCTTGCGTGGCAAGATCGAAGCGCTTGGGGTTGGGGTGCATACGCAAAAAAACACCACCGAAATCGTTGATGGCGAGCAACACCGTCATCGGATGAATTTTGCCGATGGCTCATTCCTCGAAACCGATATGGTACTGTTTTCGGCAGGGATTCGGCCACGCGACGAATTGGCGCGTAGCAGTGGTTTAAATGTGGGGCCTCGTGGCGGGATTGAGATTAACAACGATTGCCAGACCAGCGATGCAGACATCTATGCGATTGGTGAGTGTGCCTTGTGGGGCGGCAAGATTTTTGGTCTGGTTGCACCGGGCTATCAAATGGCCGAAACCGCCGCACACGCCATCATCGAAAGTGAAAAGAAAAAAGAGTTCGCAGGGGCGGACATGTCCACCAAGCTAAAATTGCTGGGTGTGGATGTAGCCTCGATTGGTGATGCACATGCCATGACCGAAGGCGCACGTAGTTTTAGCTATGTTGATGAGCCTAACGAAACCTATAAAAAACTGGTGGTGTCCGCCGATGGCAAAAAACTCCTCGGTGCAGTATTGATTGGTGATGCCGAAGCCTACGGCGGCTTGCTGCAACTGATGCTCAATGACATGGATTTGCCCGAAAATCCACAAGCCTTGATCCTGCCGAATTTTGGTGGTGGGGCAGCCCCTGCCCTCGGTGCAGATGCATTGCCAATGTCAGCGGTGATCTGCTCTTGTAATAACGTAACCAAAGGCGAAATCTGTGATGCCGTGGCACAAGGCTGTGCTGACTTTGATGGTCTAAAAAGTTGCACCAAAGCTGCAACTTCATGTGGCGGCTGTGCAGCACTGACCAAACAGGTCATGAATGCTGAACTCGAAAAAATGGGTGTTGAAGTCAAAAAAGACATCTGTGAGCATTTTGCCTATTCACGTCAAGAGCTGTATCACCTGTGCCAAGTCGGTGAGATCAAAGATTTTGATGACTTGCTGGCCAAGCATGGCAATGGTCAGCATGATGGTTGTGATATCTGTAAGCCGACCGCAGCCAGTATTTTTGCCTCATTGTGGAATGAGCATGTCCTGAAAAAACCTTTGGCACGTCTACAAGACACCAATGACTACTATATGGCCAATCTGCAAAAAGACGGCACATACTCCGTCGTGCCCCGTATGGCGGCTGGAGAAGTCACACCAGAAGGACTGATTGCTATCGGTCAGGTCGCCAAAAAATACAAGCTGTATACCAAACTGACTGGCGGTCAACGGGTGGATTTGTTTGGTGCGCGTCTTGAGCATCTGCCAGCCATCTGGCAAGAGCTGATTGATGCAGGTTTTGAGACAGGTCATGCCTATGGCAAGTCACTGCGTACGGTCAAATCCTGTGTCGGATCAACATGGTGTCGCTATGGCATGTTGGATTCAGTCAGCATGGCACTGTTGCTAGAGAATCGCTATAAAGGTTTGCGTTCACCACACAAAATCAAAATGGCAGTATCAGGCTGTACGCGTGAATGTGCTGAAGCCCAAAGCAAAGATGTGGGTGTGATTGCGACCGAAAACGGCTGGAATTTATATGTTTGCGGCAATGGTGGCATGAAACCGCGCCATGCAGAGTTGTTTGCGACTGATCTCGATGATGCCACATTGATCAAGTATGTGGATCGTCTGCTGATGTTCTACGTTAAGACCGCTGACCGTCTGCAACGTACCAGTGTCTGGCGTGACAACATGGAAGGTGGATTAGCCTACCTACAAGATGTGGTGATTAACGACAGCTTGGGTTTGGCTGCTGAGTTAGAGACTCAGATGAGCCATGTGGTTGGTACGTATCAATGTGAATGGCAGACTGCGGTCAATGACCCCGAAATCCTCAAGCGCTTTAAGCCCTTTATCAACAGTGATCAGCCTGATGACAATATTCAGTTTGTCACCGAGCGGGGGCAGATTCGTCCTGCGACTGTTGAAGAAAAAGCAGGTCGAATCAACGTGGTTGAGATGGCCTAAAGCAATATTGCGTCACTGCTGATGCACTCGGCGGTGACGCAATCAAGCAGTGATTTGAGATCAGATGAGGATAGACGTATGTTTCAAAAAATTTGTAGCTTAAATGACCTAACACCCGAAATTGGCGTGCCTGCCTTGATCAATGGCGAGCAGGTAGCGATTTTTCGGCTCAAAGACAATCGCGTGTATGCGATTGCCAATTATGATCCATTCAGCAATGCCAATGTCTTGGCACGTGGCATTACAGGCAATCTGAAGGGATTAGATGTGGTGGCCTCGCCGATGTACAAGCAGCATTTTGATCTGGTCACAGGTCAATGTCTGGAAGATGACAGCATCAGCATTAAGACCTACTCGGTTAAAGTCGAAGGCGAGTCGGTGCTGGTTGCGGCTTCATCCTAACGATTTGTGGATACCTCAAACTGCTTGGGCAATTGGCAGATCTTGTTACGCCTAATGGTTGTGCAAGATTTGCCAGTCATGCATTTAAGTCAAACTTATAGGAGAAAAAAATCTAGTGATCTGATTTAAAAATCTAGTTTTTTTGTGGGTGCTACGATTGCTAATGATAGATTTTTTTAATATTAAAGTTTTATTATTTTAAATAACAATATCTTGAGTGTATTTTTGGTCAAAGAACTACAATTTGGCACAACCTTCGCAATACCCCTCATGCCAGATGACGTTGTGTTGATGTTTTCAGCATCACGCGGTGCAGTGCGGTTTTGCTGCGTCTGTATGCCTGTCGTTTAGCATTTTAATGCCATTGGTTGGGTTGTGGGGTGATAGCCACAAACTGAAGGTTCGACTCCTTTGCATTAAGCCTATTGGATAGCTCAATGGTAGAGCCACGGATTAACACTCTGTTTGTTGCGGGTTCGAATCCTGCTCCAGCAAAAAACATTACTATGGGTGTAATGATGATCAAGCAACGTGTGAAATTGGCAACGATTTTACACACTCGTCATCGTCCACATCTGTCGTCGGCAGTTGCAATGCATAGTGCTGCAAGCGAACGGTCAGCAGGTCATCAGTGTAGAGATGACCGCCCACCAGAGCCTCCGGTCTGTGCCATGACACCTTGTCCATGACCGATTGACACGCTGACACCTCATCGGTGTGGTAACTATTTTAAGCCACATCGATGAGCTACATTTGAGGGAGTTATCATGTTTAAGACTGTTTATATTCAAAAAAATCAACGCGGCTTGGTGTTCAAGCAAGGCGATATCGTACAGGTATTGGCTGCGGGGGAGCATCGTCTGTTCGATTGGGGCAATAAATTAACGGTTGAGATTTTACCACTTGAGCAAGAGATCAGTAGCCCAAAGCTGATTGAGGCCTTGCATTACGCGCCTGCGGCAGTACAGGCAGCGTTGGTTTGCATGGAAACAGATGCGAATCAATTGGCACTCGGTTGGTTTGATGGCAAGTTGACCGAAGTCTTCGCAGCCAAACAGCGTATCTATTATTGGAAAGATGCGACTCAACGGCGTTATGAGTTGGTCGATACCCGTATGGCCAAGATGTCTGATGCAGTATTGGCACTGTTTGACCGCAAAACCATGCAACAGCGCCATGTCAAAGGTCTAGATCAGGTGTTGGTGTTTGAGGTGGCAGAAGGTTATTTTGGACTGGTGTCACAGGGACAGCAGTTGCTGGACGTACTGGCCAAAGGTCGTTATGGCTACTATCAGTCGCAACAGGGCATCAGTATCGAAGTGCTGGCGATCAGCGAGCCTGTGCGACAGGCTGATGATATGAACAAAATACGGCAGGCTTTGCAGGTTGCAGCGCCTGAGCTTGTGCAATCGATACAATTGATCGAAACGCAGGCGCAGCAGGTCGGTCTACGTTTTGTCGATCAAGTATTGGTAGAGGTGATTGCACCAAATCAGCGGCTGTATCTGGTGCAGCAGCAAGCAGCAGTGCGAGTTGATCTGATTGACGTGACTGAGGCCAAAATGTCGGCTGAAGTTTTGGCGTACTTTAATGCGGGTGTGTTGCAGCAGCAAAAGGTACAAGGTCTGGATCAGATCTTGGTGACTGATATTTTGGCGGATCATGTCGGCGTGGTTAAAACCAATGGCCAAGTGACTGAGCTACTCGGTGCAGGTCGGGTCGGTTATTTTACCGCCATAGATCGCGTGCAAGTTGAAATATTAGATCTGCGTATGCAGGAGCTAGAGGTATCGGGTCAAGAGATTTTGACCAAAGATAAAGTCACGTTGCGGGTCAATCTGACCGCCAACTGGCAGTATCTAGATGTGATGCAAGCCTATGCCAAACAAGCCAATCCCTCACGCTATGTCTATGTAGTGTTGCAGTTTGCGCTGCGTGAAGTGATCGGCACGCGCACGCTGGACGAATTGCTGGAAAACAAACAGCAATTGGATAGCTTGCTCAAGGCACGGGTCGAAATCATGTTGCAAGACATGGGTGTTGCTGTGCTGCATCTGGGGGTCAAAGATCTGATCTTGCCTGGTGATATGCGGACGATTTTAAGCCAAGTGGTCGAGGCTCAAAAAGCCGCCGAAGCCAATGTGGTGCGTCGTCGGGAAGAAACCGCAGCAACCCGCTCTTTGCTGAATACCGCGAAGGTGATGGAGGATAATCCTGTTGCTTTACGGCTGAAAGAGCTAGAAACCTTGGAGAAAATGGCGGAGCGGATTGATCGAATCTCAGTATTTGGCGGTTTGGATCAAGTGCTAAATGGCTTGATCAAAATCGAAACACCACAACAATCATCTACACGCTAGTCGCATCGCACTAAAAAAATCCGCCTCTTGATGAGGCGGATTTTTTTGGATGGTATCTTCAGATCTGAGATTAGAAGCGACCTGTTAGATTGAGACCGAAGGAGTCTGCACCATCAACAGTGGTGTATGATCCACCAACTGCAACAACGGGTGTAATGAACTTTTGAGCACGCAAACCAAAGATAGCATCGCTGTCATCAAAGGTTGAGTCAGCAATACTTGCACCAATGCTAAGGGTTGGATCAAGATACAGATCCGCACCGACTCGATAAGCAGTTTCGTCACCGATCAAAATATTACCTTCAAAGTTGACATCGTTTGTACCAAATTTTGTGACATATTTAGCGCGTAGAGTGGCAGCAGTATCGTTACCAGCACTGGCAACAGCACCTAGAGATGTCAGTGTTCCATACTTGGCGGTTAAAATTGGATCTGCACTTTCGCTCATATCTGTTGCACCAACCGCAAGGAGCATACCAGCCATTGGTAAATAGCCCACTTCTAAGGCATATCCATTACCCTTTTCGCCATTCGCATCAGCACGGTTGATTGCAGCGCTCGCATAAAAATTCGAGTTAGGAACATAATATTCACCTGATAGACCCAGCAAGTCTACATCGGCATCTGCAACATCCAGATCTAAGTTGGTATAACCAAGTGCAACATGACTCGCTTTGTCTAAGAAAGCAGCTTCAGCCAGCGGTGCATTACGTACATTGACAGGAGTGATGTAATATTTGCCACTTAGTGCAATCGCTGTTGGATTAATATCAGTAGAATCGACGTTCGTTCTTTCAAGACCTGCATAGACTTCAGTCTGATAGGCATGAGCCATATTTAGGGTAGCCAAAGAAGCCAGTAGGGCTGAGGCGATTGCTAATTTTTTCATGTGAGACACTCCAGAAATATGTCAAAAAAGACATGATTTGTTACATGTATTCAGGTTATCAATTGCAACAAATCTTGTCAAATGCACCAAATTGGTTCTGTAACAGAACTTTTCTAGCTAAATAGTCTTTGCTAACAATAGGTTTAGGTCTTTTTCGCTGTGTTTTTGAGCTATTTGCACAATTCTGGTGCAACAAAGACTCACGAAATATTACAGAGAGATGAATCTCCAATGCAGGATATATCGTCGCGATATAGTTGATATATCGATTCACCTGCACGGTATAGGTGTGAATCATTTAGCATCAAAGATCCATCATTGTCATTGAGGATATTGTCGATGTTGATCGCTCAGCATGAGGCTGATCCCAATTATCCGCGTGATTTGCGAGGCTATGCGGGACAGCCGCCGCATCCTCAGTGGCCGAATCGTGCCAGAATTGCAGTACAGTTTGTATTGAATATAGAGGAGGGTGCAGAAAACTCTGTGCTGCATGGCGACCCGACTTCTGAAGTGTTTTTATCCGATATTCTAGGGGCGCAAGCGTTTCCCAATCGGCATCTATCGATAGAGTCTGCCTTTGAGTATGGGAGTCGTGCGGGTGTTTGGCGGGTGTTGCAGGTGTTTCGGGAGCGCGGCTTGCCGCTGACAGCCTTTGCCTGTGCCATGGCTTTGCAGCGTACGCCAGAGATTGCTGAGCAGTTACTGCGAGACGGTCATGAAATTGCCAATCATGGCTTGCGCTGGATCAGCTATCAGATGGTTGATGAGTCAGTTGAGCGGGCGCATATACAGCAAGCTACAGAGATTCTGACCCAATTGATGGGAGAGCCTCCACTGGGATGGTATACAGGTCGTGACAGCCCTAACACCCGTCGACTGTTGGTTGAGCAGGGTGGTTATTTATATGATGCAGACTCTTATGCAGATGACTTGCCATATTGGAATTATGAGCACCAACAGCCGCATTTGGTGATTCCGTATGCATTAGATACCAATGACATGCGGTTTACCAGCTCACCTGGTTTTGCCCATAGTGAGCCATTTTTTCAGTATCTAAAAGACGCCTTTGATTGCTTATATCAAGAGGGTGAAACTCAGCCGAAAATGCTCTCTATTGGCTTGCACAGTCGGATCATTGGACGGCCTGCCCGAATCGTGGCGCTCACTCGTTTTTTGGATTACATCATGACCCATGATCGGGTCTGGATCTGTCGGCGAGTCGATATCGCCCGACATTGGCAGGCGAGTTTTCCTGCCGAGGTCTAGTGCTGTTCTGCTAGAGGCAGTTTGATGGCAACCGAATCTGTTGGTTTTTCAACGATGGGATCATCAGGCAAAACTAACGTTAAGATAATAGCTGTGAGTCCCGCCAGCGTAATCGGTGAGCCGATGATTGCGGTCAGTGCAGGGGGGAGTCCCTGAAAAGCATTTGGAACGAGACTGATGCCTAGCCCAAAACCAAACGACAGTGCCATCACATAGATGGCCTTGCGATTAATGGTTTGGGTCGCCAAAATCCGAATGCCTGCCACCGCAATCGAGCCAAACAAAATCAAGGTTGCCCCGCCCAAAACAGGCTTGGGAATCAGGGTAGAAACCGCTCCAAACACTGGAAATAATCCCAAAATCACTAAAAAAACTGCAATGTATTTTCCCACATGCCGACTCGCAACGCCTGTCAGTTGAATGACACCGTTATTTTGGCTAAAAGTGGTGTTGGGAAACGAGTTAAACATCGCCGCAATGGCAGAGCCAACGCCATCGCCCAAAATTCCACCTTTAATACGGCGCATATACACCTGACCTTTAATCGGCTCACCTGAAATCACCGAATTGGCCGTGAGGTCGCCTGTTGTTTCAATTGCAGTAATTACATAGATCAATGAAATGGGTAAAAACAATGCCCAATCAAATGCAAAGCCAAATTTAAATGGCTCAGGAATGGCCAATAGCGGTTGGCCACCCATCTGGGAAAAATCTACATGACCTGTAAAAATTGCAACCACAAAACCAACCAACAACCCGATCAAGACCGCACTGAGCCGAATGGTATGTTGCTGCACGAAGCTTAAGGCAACGATGACCATAATCACTACAAAGGCCAGCGCAAGGTTTTCAATTGAACCAAAGTTGGCTGCGCCAAAGCCACCTGCCATATCAGTGAAACCAACTTTGACCAAGCTCATCCCAATCACAGTAATCACCACGCCTGTCACAATCGGAGTGATGATGTTTTTGAGTTTATGGATAAATTGGCTCAGAATAATTTCAATAAAGCTGCCAATAAAGGTGACCCCAAACAACAGTGCCAAGATTTCTTCAGGGGTTGCACCACGTCCTTTGGCCAACATGCCCGCTGCCAAGATACTGGCTAAAAATGAAAAACTCGTGCCTTGTACGCTCAGCAGCCCTGAGCCAATCGGCCCGACCCGCTGTGATTGAATCCATGTGCAAACCCCTGAAGCAAACAATGCCATGCTAATCAAATAAGGAATATAAGCACCCAAGCCTAAGGTGCTGCCAATAATCAAGGTTGGTGTAACAATCCCAACCAAGCTGGCCAAAATATGCTGGATAGCTGCCAAAATACTTGCGCCCCGACTCGGGCGATCATGCAGCCCATATAGTAATGGAGTTGCAGGGCGAGGGGTTTTTATATCAAGTGCCATTGGTTTTACTCGAGTTGGCTGTTGAGTATTTTTGCAGCAAACACTATGCCATCAAATAAATCTAATTTTTGGTTTTTTCAATGCTTAACAAAGGGGTAGTGTCAAAAGTCAACGTGTTTTGTTATAAAGACTGGATCACCGACACTGCCCAACATCACTGATCATGATCTCAGAAACCACTGTCCATCGTTGCACCCGCTGCGACTCCACCAACATCTTCA